>NZ_JAVAMR010000078.1:0-6732 GCF_030731025.1 Microbulbifer sp. 2205BS26-8
TTTTCTTTTCCGGGATAGGTGTATTTTTCTGCCTACTTAATAAAGAAAATAGGTTTGTGGTAATCGCGCTATCAGCGGTGTAAGTAAATACATACTCACTTATGCTGCTGCCATTTGCTGTTTGACCTACACAGTTTTTCTTAAAGAAAATACCCTGCTGTAAAAGTACCAGTTGCTTTCTCTGTTGTTGAAAATATCAGACTACAAAGTCAATCCTTCCTGGCGTCTGTGAATACATAAAATCGCGAAAAATCAGCAGGTTCAATCCCCCCGATACCGTTACTTTTGCGTCTTTCCTTGGGAAGAATCTCCCGCTCCCAGGCGCGTAACAATACCGGCTTTTTGCTGACGAGCGTACCGGGGCTGTATGCAGCCTGTCTCGGGTGCCGGGTCTTCTTCCCGCCCGTGCCGGCAATACCCGGTGATACCAGCAGTGCCGGGTAAATGTGGCACAGGGAAGTGCCGCCGCCGGCTGCGGGTTGGTTGTTGCCGAAAAACCGGCGAGCCTGCGCAGTTGCGTCGGTATCGAAAGCGGTGGCAATCCAGCAGGTGAGGGAGCGCGGTTCGATTGTCGGGGTTGATAACCAAAAATAATCGATAACAGAGCAAGTACAGAGAGAAAGAGGAATCAAGATGTTGGATTTTCGCAAGCCGCAAAAAAAGCGGATCGCACAGGCGATTCGCCAGGCGCAGCCAATTAATCATACCGCCCCCCTGTGGTGTAGCGCTGCGGTGGCCTGCCTGGCAATGACCGCCACGCCCGCCATCGCCCAGAGCGACGGAGAGGCCGATAGTAAAGCTATTGAAGAAATCACCGTTACCGCGCAGAAGATAGAAGAGAGCATCCAGGATGTGCCCATCGCTGTATCTGCCATTTCCGGCGACACCATGGGCGACCTGAAAGTAGAGCGCGGTGACGAGTTGGTGCGCGCGGTGCCCAATGTGAATTTCTCCAAGGCCAACTTCAGTACCTACAATTTTGCCATCCGTGGTGTGGGCACCAAGGCTATCTCTGCCAGTACCGACCCGGCAGTGGCGGTGAGCTTCAACAATGCGCCCATGATCCGTAACCGTCTCTATGAGCAGGAATTTTTCGACGTACAGCGGGTGGAGGTGCTGCGCGGCCCGCAAGGTACCCTGTATGGCCGCAACGCCACCGCCGGGGTAGTGAATATGCTGCCGCAGATGCCGACGCCGGAGTTTGAATCGAATATCAAGGGAGAAGTGGGTAGTTATAATACCCGCCGTACCAGCGCTATGCTGAATGTGCCTCTGGGGGACACCCTGGCCATGCGCTTTTCCGGTGCCATGACAAAACGGGACGGCTATGACTACAACGCCTTTACCGATAATGATGTCAATGACCGGGATCTTTACTCCACCCGCGTTATCTTGCAGTGGGAACCCAGTGAAGCTTTTAGTGCAAACCTGATCTGGCAACATTTTGAGGAGGACGACAATCGCTCCCGCACCGGCAAGCAGCTTTGTACCCGAGATCCTGGCCTGGCGATGATCGGTGAAACCGATGTGCCTGAAGCATTACAAGATCAGTTTAGTCAAGGCTGTCTGCCAGACTCTCTCTACGAAGATAATGCCTTTGGTGCACCCAATGCCAATAGTTTTGCCTTTATTCGTGCACCCAGAACCATTGGTGGGTTTTTGGGGATAAAGAGAGACGAATCTTCCCCTATACCCGAATTCATTACCTTTCTAAAGGATATTGATCCTTATAATAGTGTTCAGCAGTCCCGGGATTTGCGGGAGATCAATACCAGCTATGACCCGGTGTTTCGTGCTGAAAACGATGTGGCGCAGTTGAATCTGGAGCTGGCCCTGGGGGATTCGTTGCAGCTCTTTGCCCAATCCACCTATGCCAAGGACGACTACTACAGCTCCCAGGACTACAATCGCTACGTGTCCGATCCAATCTTTAATGATTCCGAGGGCCTATACGGTTTAAACGCAGGTCCTCGTGGTCCGGGAATTACCCCAGGGGGTGTCTATACCGATCCCCAGTTGGGTGCGTCAGACCGTTTGATTGCGGTGGATATCAGCCAGTCGGATAATCGCCAGTGGAGTCACGAGCTGCGCTTGCAGTCCAGTTTTGATGGCCCGTTTAATTTCTCCCTGGGTGCCAACTACCTGGATTTTGAATCCCAGGATGACTACTACGTATTTAACAACCTCTTTACCTATATTGCCGAAATAATCTATAACAAAGTAGATGAGGGGGGGTTTCTTCCAGAACCCGGAACTTGTGAAGAGGATACCCCGGGTGAATGTATCTATGTGGATTATAGTCCGCTGGATCAGTTAAGTGATGATGGCCATAACTACTTTCTTAGCCGCAATCTGGTCAAGACCCGCTCCCGTGCGCTCTTTGGTGAAACCTACTGGCAGATGACGGACGAAGTCAAACTGACTGCCGGCCTGCGGTATACAGAGGACCTTAAAACTGCCACGCCCATTCCCAGCCAGCTGTTACAGGGAACTCAGGTTAGTTACACAACAGGAGAAGAAACATCTGGTCCTGCTTCTGGCGGCAAGGTGCGGCGCGGCTACCCCCAGGGGGAGGATATCGAACAGGAGTGGCAGGAGTATACCGGCCGGCTGGTACTGGACTGGCGTTCCGAGACCCCCTTTACCGACGAAACCCTGTTCTACGTTTCCTATGCCCATGGCTATAAGGGTGGTGGCAGCAATCCGCCGCGAGTGGATATAGACTCGGAAGTCGTGCAATACCAACCGCTGGCCAATACGTTTGATCCGGAATTTGTTAACGCCTTTGAGTTTGGCGTCAAAAATACTATGCTCGATGGCAGCCTGAACCTGAACGCCACTGCTTTCTACTATGACTACAAGGATTACCAGGTCTCGCAGATTGTGGATCGTATTTCATTTAATGAGAACTTTGATACCGAAAGCTGGGGCCTGGAGCTGGAAAGCGCCTGGCAGCTCACTCCCAACACCCGCATGGATTTCAATCTGGGCTATTTAAAAACCCGTATTGTCGATGGAGAGGAATCCATTGATGTAATGAACCGTACGCAGGGTAATGAAGACTGGGTGGTAGTGCGACCCAACTTGCAGGTGCCTTCCAATTGCATCGCGCCACGGCAACTGATTGAGGATCTTCTGAATTCCAGCCGAGAGTTGTCATCACTTCATCTCGGCCAGGTTTGTGCTGGCACAGCACAGTATGGCAGTTTTACAGGCCCCGATGGGCAAGGAAGGGACCTGGCTGCCTCTTACGGACTGGATTACACTTTTAATCCGTTGACCGATGCACCAAACTTCGGTCGTGGCTTTGCCGCCGATCTGAGTGGTAATGAGTTGCCCAATGCGCCGCGTTTTACCGCCAACCTGGGCCTGGAGCATGTGATCCAGGTAATGGATTGGGACCTGAAGCTGCGTGCAGACTACTACCGCCAGGGGGAGAGTTATGCGCGGGTATACAATACCGAGTATGACCGCCTGGAAGACTGGAGCAACCTGAATGTATCGGCCACCTTTACCCAGCCGGAATGGGACTTGCAGATGCAGCTCTATGTAAAGAATGTATTTGACGATGCACCTATTACGGATTTCTTTACCAATAGCGATGATACCGGGCTTAGCGCCAATGTATTTACCCTGGACCCGCGGATTCTGGGTTTTAGCATCTATAAAGGCTTCTAAACATGGAGGTGGTTAAAATCAACTAACCGCTATTGGCCACGGTAACCCTGCCGTGGCCTTTTTCATTCTTTTCCCACCTCTCACCCGAGGGCCTCCGGTTCAGCCTGTTGCTTGACATCAAAAAATAAACCCAACTAGCGATTGGATTGCAGGATCAATTTTAGGTTTTGCCCAACTATTGGCCCTCCCCCCTTGAAGTGGTCCACCCGTATAATTAGGAGACGGAGGACTAAACATGGGAATCAAACATCATAAGCCGGAAGAAATTGTCACGAAGCTGCGGCAGATTGAGGTGCTCTGCGGTCAGGGAATGTCGCGTTTGGATGCGATACGCCAGATGCAAATAACTGAGCAGACGTTCTATCGCTGGCGTAAGCAGTATGGCGGGATGGGAGCCGACCAACTGAAGGAACTCAAGCGACTACAAAAGGAGAATGAGCGGTTGCGCCGAGCAGTATCGGATCTCACACTGGACAAGTTGGTTCTGTCTGAGGCCGCAAAGGGAAACTTTTGAGCCCTTCACGTCGCCGTGCTTGTATTGACCACCTACGAAGTCGATTTCACATTTCTGAGCGTCGAGCGTGCCGTATTTTGGGCCAGCACCGGTCCACGCAAAGGCGCCTGCCTGTTGGCCGTTCCGACGAAAACCGTTTGGTTGCTGACATGGTTGAGCTTGCGCGACAGTACGGTCGATACGGCTATCGCCGGATTGCAGTTTTACTGAGAGATGCAGGCTGGCAAGTGAACAACAAGCGCGTGGAACGACTGTGGCGGCGTGAGGGGCTGAAGGTTCCAATGAAACAACCAAAGAAGGGACGGCTCTGGCTAAATGACGGGTCGTGTGTTCGACTGCGTCCGGAGTATCCGAACCATGTCTGGTCGTATGACTTTGTTCACCATCGGACTAGCGATGGGAAAGCATTCCGAATGCTGAACATCCTGGACGAGTACTCCCGAGAATGCCTGGCAATCTGGGTGAAACGAAAGCTGAACTCAACGGAAGTGATTAATGTATTGACAGACCTGTTCATTTTACGCGGTGTTCCCGCCTATATCCGATCAGACAATGGTCCGGAGTTCGTTGCACAGGTGGTCAGAGACTGGACCACATCTGTTGGCGCAAAGGTGGCTTACATAGAGCCGGGTTCACCCTGGGAGAATGGGACTGTGAAAGCTCCAACGCCCGACTCAGAGACGAGCTTCTAAGCGGTGAAATATTCTATACGTTACAAGAGACGGAAATTATTATTGAGGAGTGGAGGAAGCACTACAACACCAAGCGGCCACACAGTGCCTTGGGCTATCACCCACCGGCCCCAGAAACCACCGTGGAGAAAGAGCCACGGCCAGCTATGCACTAACATTTAAACTGGACCACCTTGGTGGGGCTGATCACTATGGAAAATTAAAGGATATCTGAGGGGAGGGATAAAGTATGCCGTTAAATAGGCATGGAAGATTGCCTGGAGTATCGACGGGAGGTATAGCCATATCAAAGGAAATTTCACCAGTAGCCTGTTCAAATGCACCGGTTAGATCTCCAATACATTCGTATCCACTTGTCCAAACACCCCATAATCTTACATTTTTTATTGTTACCGTCTCTGGATCGTTAGCCGTTAATTCATATGCTAGTGGCCCATGCGGAAAATAAGGTTACGTGATTTGAGTTCGCGTATACTTGCCCCATGGATACTCCTGAGGTTTTTACAATTACCGCTCATGATGCAGCGACCCTGGAAAGCTGGATTCGCAGCACCTCGCTTCAGCAGGGTCAAATTACTCGAGCGAAGATTATCTGGCTCTGTCGGAAGGCATGCCAGTGATGGACGTGGCTGCGGCCCAGCGCGTGTCTCGTAAGACAGTTCACAAGTGGAAGACGCGCTTTATCGAATCGGGCCCGGAGGGTTTGCTTGACCAGGCAAGGCCAGGGCGACCGTCGGTAATTGACGCCGAGATTGTGAACCGTGTTCTCACATTGACGACGAGCCGCATTCCTCATGAGTCTACTCATTGGAGTGTCTCGTTGATGGCGAAGTACGCCGGTGTTACCACATGGCAGGTTAGGCAAATCTGGAACGCTGCAGATCTGAAACCACACCGACTCAGAACCTTCAAGATCAGCAATGACCTGCAGTTTGCTGAGAAAGTGGTGGATATCGTTGGTTTGTATATGGACCCGCCGGACAATGCCTTGGTGCTGTGTGTCGATGAGAAAACCCAGATCCAGGCACTCGATCGCACTCAACCAGGGCTTCCACTTGCCCCGGGGCGCATTGGAAGTCGCACCCACGATTACAAACGCAATGGAACGGCGGCTCTCTTTGCAGCCTTCAATATTCTGACTGGCGAAGTGATTGGTCGCGTCGAGAAAAGATCGCGTTCCAAGGAATTTCTTGCCTTTCTGAAACAGGTCGAGCGGCAGACACCGAAAGACAAGGAGTTGCACATTGTGCTGGATAACCTCAGCGCTCACAAAACCAAAGAAGTCACAGAGTGGGTAGCCAACCAGCCGAGAATTCATTTCCATTTCACGCCCACAAGTGCATCCTGGTTGAACGCCGTCGAAGGATGGTTTGCACAGCTCGAACGGCGGGCTCTTTACCGAGGCATATTTACCGACGTGGCGGACTTGAAGGCCGAGCTGCAGCGATTTATTCGTGTTCATAACCGCGATCTTGCCAAACCATTTAAATGGACAAAGAGCGCCGACACGATACTGGCTTCAGTGCAGCGAGCCAAAAATGTGTTACCTAATTAACCGCATGGCCCACTAGATCCTCAACAACGGTGTAACAAACTCCTCCGATTATAGGCTCAATTGATAAAGAGGTGATAATTGCAGTAGAGCCATCCAGCCATCCGGTACCGGATACTTCAGAAGAACAAGAAAATCGCCATTGTATTTAAAAATAACCTGAGAAGGTAAATTTTCCGGTTGGAGATCAAATTACGCCACTAGTCTGCCCTGAGAAGAAACTTAATAATACCACTAAAGATAATTGATTTATCATGGTGTTGTCTCTAAAAAATAGAATAACTTTCAAAAGGTAA
>NZ_JAVAMR010000008.1:0-104482 GCF_030731025.1 Microbulbifer sp. 2205BS26-8
GTTAATCACTCCAACCAATCATCAAGAGATAATGATGAAACCTACCTGAGCACTTCATTAATTTCCATAATTGAGAAAAATCTATTATTTTTTTGAAAAATTGGTGCAAGAAAAATAAAGGACAATTCACCAGTTCGGTTTAGCAGATTATTTTATTAGGGCCCATTTTGAGGCTAGCTTCCAATATCGCTTGGTTCTTTGATCAGGCTTGTGAACTGGATGCTGGAATTCTAGAAAGCCTTTTAGGCTCCGGTAGCTTTTGATAGGGTAGGTGGCTTACCAATAGGAGCTTTCGCCATGCCTAGCCATTCTCAAGGTACCATGGTAGTAGTCAATTACTAGGAGCAGCCGCAAGCAGCTACTTTTGAGTCACTCTATAGCATATTAATCATACGCAAGTCGATCTATAGCCCAACACCGCTGCTTTTGACCGCTGATTCCCCCTGACAGACTTCAGGTAACCTCGAAGTACTATTATGGTATTCATAGTGTTAGCTACCTGAAACCTCGATATGCTGATGGCTACGGAATGTACAGAATTCCCTGGTGAAGTCTTCAATCAAGGGTCAGGTACCTGGTACAGCGGCATTGGCAGGCACATTCGACACTTAATCCATCTACTAAGCTTGGTTGGTGGATCTGTGGGAGCAGCAGAAGCTCCTGTTCGACCAGGATTTCCTTGCAGCACTGTGCCTGGTAGCTCGACCCCATCTGATTGTATAATCGATAGACCTTCTTATGATTTACTTTTGCTGGCCGAAGGCAGCATCTGGTGTACAGATCGATAGTTGAAATACTGCTGTTTCGGGGCTAATGTCGGGTGGGCCCGCGGGATAATCCGGTGAGTGAATCATCCCTCGTTTCAAGAGGGTTGCCTCCGACTATATCGTGTGCACAGCCTCGCACGTATCACTTTCGGTTGGGAGTGGAGCCCAGTGCTTTCTCATCCAGCATGGCTTTCGCCAACAGCTTCTCCAAGTGGTCATTGTCTTCCTCCAAAGATTTGGACCACCGGGCATCACCACCGTCAGCCCGTCTAACTTCTATAAAAGGTGATAGCAAAGTTATAGTACTTTGGAGAGAGCCCTTTGACCGGGATACAGGCTTCAGACTTTGACAAGGCCAGGTTGATTTGCTTTTCGGTGAATTGTGTTCTCCATGCCCCTCTTTTCTAGCGGTGAGGAATATCGATGAGAAGCGGTTTGGACCAGACAATGGGGAACAGGCAAGCACTGTGTCAATTGGCTCAATAGGGGATCTCCAGCATGCCATCTCCGTATTTTTCCTGAAAACTGATCTACTTTCCACAGCAGTACCATTTCCTCCCGTCCCACTAGGCCAGCTCTCCATTCTTCAGGGCAATCTCGGGTTACTTCAGTAACCTTCTGTTCTTTTTTTAATTTTTTTCTTGTCTATTTTTTCGAGTTATAACCGAATCTGGTGTTTAAGTGTTTGAAAGAAAGCAGCGTATCTGGTTGATTTGTTGTCGCCAAACAATGAAACCAATCAGGAATACGCCGCTATGGATAAGAATACCGTTGTTGAGTTTACAGGTCGACAGGAAACCGCAGACCCGCTGACTGAATTGCTGTGCCGGGGCGCACGGGAGCTTCTACAGCAGGCGATAGAGGCCGAGCTGTCCACTTTCATGGAGGGGTTTAAGAACCGCCGCCTGGACGATGACCGTGCTGCCGTTGTTCGCAATGGCCACTTGCCCGAGCGCGACATACAGATCGGGATTGGCCCCGTAAAGGTGAAGGTACCGAAGATCCGCAGCAAGGATGGAGAGCCGGTAACCTTCCGCTCAGCCCTGGTACCGCCGTATGTGCGCAAGGCCCGCTCGTTGGAGGCGGCGCTGCCGTGGTTATACCTGAAGGGCGTTTCAACCGGCGAGATGGAAGAGGCCCTATCGATACTGGTTGGTCTGGAAGCGAAGGGCTTATCAGCCAGTACGGTGGCTCGCTTGAAGGGGCAGTGGAAGAATGAATACGCTACCTGGCGAACCAGGCGACTTGATAAAGATCGTTGGGTGTACATCTGGGCAGACGGCATATACAGCGGCCTGCGCTCGGAGGAAAGCAAGCTCTGCGCTCTGGTTGTTATTGGCGTGAACGAACGCGGAGAAAAGCACTTTCTGGCCATTGAAGACGGGGAGCGAGAATCGACGCTGAGCTGGAAAGGTGTGCTGGGAAAGCTAAAAGAGCGCGGCATGAACGCCCCAGAGCTGGCAATTGGCGATGGTGCCATGGGGTTCTGGACGGGGCTGGAAGAGGCCTATCCAGAGACGCGCCAGCAGCGCTGCTGGGTACACAAGACGGCCAATGTACTCAACAAGCTGCCCAAGTCGTGCCAGCCGAAAGCCAAGCGCTTTCTGCACGACATCTGGCAGTCTGAGGCAAGGGTTGGCGCGGAGAAGGCATTCGACACCTTCATCAAGACGTACGAAGCCAAATACCCGAAAGTTGTCGAGTGCCTGCTAAAGGACCACGAAGAGCTGATGAGCTTCTACGACTTCCCGGCAAAACACTGGCAGAGCATCCGGACAACGAACCCGATCGAGTCGACGTTCGGGACAATACGACACCGGACCAAGCGCTCGAAAGGCTGTTTGTCGAGAGAAGGAATGCTACACATGCTGTTCAAGCTGGGAATGTGTGCAGAAGAAAAGTGGAGAAAGCTCCGGAGCTTTGACTACCTTGCCAAGGTCATCACCGGAGTGAAGTTCAAGGATGGAGAGGAAGTGACAACAGCCGGTCAGAGCGCTGCTTAATCAGGCTTGTTGAACACCAGAATTGACAATAACTCATTTTTTCTTCGAACTGTAAAAGTCCTGCAATCATGAGCCTTGGCGCTCTGTACAACACGGTTAATCACAGAGATATCCACAGATTCTGTGAGTGGTGTCGGCCGGGATCTATTGGCAATAGATGCCGGTCCCGAAAAATGGGGTGGGCTAACTGTGGCCTTGAAAAGTCGTAAGAAGCGGAGAAGCTTGAGCAACGGCGGTCGCTGAGGTGGCCTTGAGCAGTTATCTTGAAGACGTCAGAGCTGCCCGCGAAAACTGATCAGCGCAGCGGTTACCGCCACGTTCAGACTCTCTACCCCGTTGTTCATAGGTATGTGCAACAGCCGGTTACACTGCCTTGCCACGGCGTCGCAAACGCCGTGGGTTTCGTTGCCCAGCACAAAAATCCTGGGAGCTTTGCCGGTGATCTCTGTCAGTGTAACTGACCCATGGGAGGAGAGGCCAAGGATCTGGGTGCCAGTTTTGCGGAAATTTCCCAGAGCATCCGCCAGGGTGTCGCAACGGAGGATACGAGTTTTGAACAGGGTACCGGTGCTGGCCTTGATCACCAGTGGATCTATCTGCGCGCACCCCTTGCGCGGCAGAATAATACCGTCCATACCGCCGGCACAGGCGGAGCGGATAATCATACCCAGATTTTGCGGGTTGGTAATGCCATCCAGTGCCAGTAGTTCAAAGGGGGTTTTTTTAGCGATGGAGCTTTGCTGTCGAATAAAGGCGCCGCAGGTGCTGTATTGGGGCAGAGCCAAGTCCAAAGCCACTCCCTGATCCTGGCGGGCGTTCTTGGAGATACGGGATAGGCTCTTGCGGTTCCAGTGAAGAATTTCGATATGGCGCGCCTCTGCCAGTGCCTCTATACGATTGATTACTTGGTCGCGTTGGTTGCTGCTGGCCAAATGCAGTCTGTGCGCTGGAAGAGAGGGGTTCTGCAGGGCTTCCAGTACAGGCTTGCGTCCGTAAATGGTCAGTAGGCTGTTGTAAAAAGCCTTTTTTTCCAGATATCCAGAGGTGTCTTTCACCGTGGTGGTTCACTCAGCAGTTCGATCAATCGGGTCGCACTTTCCTCCGACAGCGGTCCGCGCTGTGCCAAGGCTACGCAGGCGAGACCCAGATGTCGATAACAACGCGCCATTTGAGGGTCTACAGAGATCAGGTTTTCCACCTGTTTGCTCACGGTGTCCAGATCTCCCCGGGCAATGGGGCCGGTGAGGGATTTTTCCGGCCCCAGTGTCATATTGTTTCGAGCGGTTTGCAGTACTATCGGTGCTAGCAGTTTGAGTGCGCTGCCGCGCTCAATGCCGGCTGCGGCAAAGCTGCGCAGACTCAGGTCGACCAGTGTAGTGAGGTAATTGCAGGCAAACACTGAGCCCGCGTGATAGAGGGGCTTATGCCGGGCTTCTATGGTGATAATTTCACAGCCGATCGCGTTAAAGGCGCCCCCCAACGCACGGGTTGCAGGGCCGTCTCCCTCCAGAGCCACGCTGCTGCCAGGGAGACTGTCCAGAGAGCGCAAAGGGTCGGCAAAGCTGTGCACCGGGTGGGCACTGGCGATAGAGGCGGGGCGCAGTATGTCCAGTGCCTCGGAGCTGAGGGCGCCGCTGCAGTGAAAAAACACAGTTCCTTCACGGTTGCCCGGCCTTTTGGAGAGGCGTTCGGCAAGGGCGCTGATTTCAATGTCTTGACAGGCGATCAGCCAGTAATCGGCCACAGGCATGGACTGGAGAGTGGGGCAGGCCTGTCCTGCGCCAATAAATTCCCGTGCGGCCTGGCCACTGCGCAGGGTGCGATTGTGGATGGATTGGATCCGAAACAATCCGCTTTGATGCCATAGGCGACCGAGCGTCTTTCCCAGTTGGCCCGCGCCGATAATATTGAGGGTCTGCATCAGTTGCCGGCAAGACAGTCTAGGTAAGCTTTAACCGCGTTCTCCAACCCCATGCCAATGGCATCCACGACCAGGGCATGACCGATGGAGACCTCCTGTAGCCCGGGCAGGGTGCGGTAACGGGGTAGGTTGACCAAGTTCAGGTCGTGGCCCGCGTTGACGCTCAAACCCAGTTGGAGGGCGTGTTCAGCAGCGGCGCAATGTGCTGCAAAGATATCATTCAGTGTCCTGTGCTGGCCGGAGGCGGCTTGGGCATAGGGACCGGTGTAAAGTTCAATGCGATCCGCACCCACATCCCTGGCCAGACTGATCTGCTCCAGGTCCGGGTCCATAAACAGGCTGACCCGGATGCCGGCGCTTTTTAATTCAGCAACCAGGGGCAACAAACGCGCGCTGTCGAGTTTGAGATTGAAGCCGTGGTCAGAAGTCAACTGGTCGCTGCTGTCTGGAACCAGGGTGCACTGATCCGGTAGGGTTTCCAACACCAGCGCCATCAAGCCGGGATAGCCGCCTGAGGGTTTGGCAAAGGGATTGCCCTCTACATTGAACTCTGTGTCTTGTCGCTCCCGGCAGAGGGCAGCCAGGTTGCGTACGTCACCGGGACGGATATGGCGTTGATCCGGGCGCGGGTGCACGGTCAGGCCCTGGGCGCCGGCATCCAGGCAAACCCGGCCGTGGGTGATCACGTCGGGGAAGTTGCCTTCCCGGGCATTGCGGATCAGAGCAATTTTGTTGAGATTGGCACTGAGCGCTATCAAGGCCTGCTCTCCTCAGCTTTTGTTGGCAGTGACACTGTCGCCGGCGTTGACGCGCTTGGCATCGAGGATACGTACGGGCGTATTCGGTGCGCTGGGATACTGGCGATGCAGGCCACGAGGCTGTTGCACGATTTTTTCTACAACATCCATGCCTTCCACGACTTTGCCAAAAACGGCATAGCCGGGCTTGTTCTCGCCGGCGTCAAGGCGGGTGTTGTCCACCAGGTTGATAAAAAACTGAGAGGTAGCGCTGTCCGGGTCATTCGTCCTGGCCATAGACAGGGTGCCGCGCAGGTTCTGCAGGCCGTTGGCGGACTCATTGACGATGGCATTGCGGGTTTCCTTCTTTTGAAAATCGAAGGTAAAGCCACCAGCCTGGATCACGAACCCCGGCACCACCCGGTGGAAGATAACCCCATTGTAAAAACCGCTGTCCGCGTAGGCGAGGAAGTTCTCCACGGTAACGGGCGCTTCGCTGGAGAAGAGCTCAACGCGGATCACGCCCAAATCGGTTTTAATTGCCACCTGAGGATTATTCGCCAGGGCGGGCACTGTGAGCAGTGTACAGAGAAGAAAAACAGAGAGTTTACGCATCGTCCTTGTCCTTATTGGTTTGCCCAGCCTGTGCTACAACAGCGCAGCAGATGCAGGTGAATTGTGGGAGCAGCCGCAATTGCTGTCCCCGACGGCCTATGGTATGCGATTTTTGAGCCACAGGGGGAGATCAGTTTGCCCACTCGGTGTGGCGCTTACGGGGGCGCATATGGGGTGCGATCATCGCGAGCAGGGCTCCCAGTACCACAGACAGGGCACCGTATAGATACCACTTGTGGGATTCGCTGCCGGAGAGGCGTTGGATCTCGGCTTCTACCATGGTCTTTTCCTGCTTGAGCAGCTCGTATTGGTGTAACAGTTTCTGATGGCGCTCATTGAGATCCAGGGCATCGGCAGATAGGGCTTTCAATGCTTTTAGCTCCGTAGCCAGTGTTTGGTTCTGTTCTCGGGCAGTGCTTAGGGAGGTGCTGAGGAGACCGTTTTCCTCCTCCAGGCGTTGAACTTCTCCGCCCAGGTTGCCTTCCAGCTGTTCGAAGCGGGCCAGATTGTTCTCGGCCTGTGCCAGTTTAAGCTTTGCCACGGGTTCCGAGATCAGGTATTGGCTCCTCACCCAGCCCTCCGTGCCTTTGGGGGTGCGAATACGTGCCCAACCTTCTGTTGGGATATCTTCGAGGAGTTCGAGTTGGGTACCACTGGGCAGGCCGCGGTGCAGGATGCGAAACTCGTTGCCCATGCCGGAACGCACAGGTACATGTAGAAGGTCGGTAATATAGCGGGTCTCTGCGCTCAGGGTCGCCGGGGCCGCAAAAAGCAGTGACGCGGTGAGTAGATAGGGCAGTATATTCTTCATTATTGGCCAAGCTTTTGCTTTGTAAAGTGTTGTTGATCAGGGGGATACGAGCTTGAACGGCTTGACGGTCACCGAAGCATAGACACCGGCTTCACGATAGGGATCATCGCCGGCCCAGGCCTCGGCATCCTTCAGAGACGGGAACTCAGCGATTACCAGACTGCCACTGAATCCTGCTGCGCCAGGTTCCTCGCTATCCACAGCCGGGTGCGGTCCCGCGGCCAGCAAGCGGCCCTCGTTTTTCAAGCGCTCAAATCTCGCCAGGTGACCGGCTCGCGCTTTTTTGCGCAGGGGGAGGCTATCGCTCACATCCTCACTGATGATGGCGTACCACATGGTTATTTATGTTCTCGTCAGTTGATAATAATAATACCATCACGGTTTATCGGGCGATCATCACCTCTTCCAGTTTCAGCCCGGTCAGCTTGCCGATGCGGTAAAACAGAAAAAAAAGCACCAACATCAGAATAATGGTTGCCGGCAGGGCGATTACCGGGTAGCTGAGCGCGGTCATTTTGCCCAGCTCTTCGTTAAAGGCCTCGGTGCCGGGAGGGCTCTGCAGAATGACTTTGGCGAGCAGGTAGTTGAGGGCGGAGGATAGGAAAAAGGAGCCTGCAATCATCCAGGAAGCCTGTTGCAATGCGCGCTCGAATGCCCTCTGGTTGCCGTTGTTTACCAAACTCTGGGCAATTTTTGCCGTATCCAGGATCTGGTCGTTGTACAGCAGGGTTTTAACCAGTGGCCAACGGGTATAGAGGGAGATGACAGTGGCTACACCCAGCAGACCGGGAATAGCGGCTTCCTTAATGGCGATATATTGCGGGTCCAGTTCCAGTAGGCTGATACCGCCGGTCAGCAGGATACTGATAATGCCCAGCGCCGAGAAAAAATTGATTTTGCCCGAGCGAATCAGGTCCCGCAATCCATAGCCCAATGGAAAGGCCAGTGCAACAACCAGAGCCCACTTGGTTCCCAGCCAGTCATCGCCGGACAGTTTGGTGAGCACCAGGGTGGGGATCACAATATTCAGGAGCAGGTTACCCAACAGGCCCCCTTTCTTTTCGGGCGCTGGCCGGGGTGCTGGGGTGGTCGAATTCGTTTCGGTCATACTTAATTCCGGTGATAATGCCCGCTGGAAGCTTACTGGTAAGTCATGCCAGGATGACCTGCCTATACAATACTTCCCCACTGGCAATGCAGCTGTCAGACGGCGGGCCATTGGTGTCACTGCTGGTTGACTCCGGGTCCGGGCCTTATCCTTGGTAGTGCCGGGTGCGGGTGAGACATTCGCGTCGGCTAATTGTTCCAAAATAACGTATTTTGCGCCATTATGCCGCGCAAAACCCAGTGAGAGCCCAGTTATTGAGAGCCCTTTTAGCAGACCTGAAAACAGATCTGGTCGACCTGCACAGTCACAGTACCGCTTCGGATGGTATTTTAAGTCCTGCGCAACTGGTGTCGAGAGCTAACTCTCTGAGTGTGACATTAATGGCGCTTACCGACCACGATACGGTCGATGGTGTGGCACAGGCTCAGTGTGCCGGTGAACACGCGGGTATTACCGTGGTGGCAGGCATCGAATTTTCTACGCTCTGGGGACGGCGCCCCATTCATATCCTGGGGCTTAATATCCAACCGACTTCGGCGCTCTTGCAGCGAGCCATCGGGTTGCGCCAGACATTGCGCTGTGAGCGGGCCGAGCGGATCGCCAGGCAACTGCATCAATGCGGTTTTCACGGTGCCTTGGAGGGCGCTTGCGGTCTTGCCGGGCGAGCTGCTCCGGGTCGCCCGCACTTTGCCCGCTGGCTGGTGGAGGCGGGGCATGTGGTGGATTCTGCGCGCGCATTCAAACGTTATCTTGGCACAGGCAGGGTCGGTGATGTACGGGTCGAGTGGCCGCAACTGGCGGAGACCATCGACACCATCCATGCAGCGGGGGGCTGTGCTGTGCTGGCACACCCGCTTAAATACCGTCTGACCCGCACCCAGTTGCAGCGCTTGATCAGCGATTTTTTACGCAGTGGTGGCGATGCGTTGGAGCTGCTTTGTGGCCGTCAGAATCCCGCGCAGACCAGGGAGCTGAGCGCCCTGATTACCGCGGGGGCTAAGGCGGTGCAGCTACCCGTGCCCCCTTCTTCGCTGGGCAGCGATTTCCACCAGCCCGGGCAGGCCTGGCGGGAGTTGGGCTGTGTGCATCTGCCGCAAGGCGTCGAGCCGGTGTGGAATCTGTGGCACACTCTGCACCGGGGCTTGCAGAGCCATCCACTGCCAGTTTGATCACTTGGCGGGCTCTGAGTCCCCTGGCGAGCGCGTGTAACCGCTGTGAACTTTTTCCATTCATTCGAGGCTCGGGGGCTTTTGTGGCGCAGTTTTTTCAAATTCATCCGGATAATCCCCAGGGGCGTCTGATCAGTCAGGCCGCTGACATTGTGACCCACGGAGGCGTTATCATTTTTCCCACGGACTCGGCTTATGGGATTGGGTGCCGTTTGGGTGAGAAACTGGCGGTGGAGCGGATTCGTGCACTGCGCCAACTGGACAAACAGCATAACTTTACCCTGATGTGCCGGGATCTCTCAGAGTTGGCCACTTACGCAAAGGTGGATAACCAGATGTTCCGGCTTTTAAAAAATCACACGCCGGGTCCCTATACATTTATTATGCCGGCGACAGCGGAAGTACCCAGGCGCCTTATACACCCCAAGCGCAAAACCATCGGTATCCGTGTTCCGGACAACCCGGTTGCTCTCGCGTTGATCGAGGCGGTTGGCGAACCCCTGATGAGTTGTAGCCTGATTATGCCTGGCGACGAGCAACCGCTCACCGATCCTTACGATATCCGCGATATGCTCGAGCACCAGGTGGAGCTGGTCATAGATGGGGGTTTTTGCGGACTGGAGGCGACGTCCGTCATTGATCTTACCGGGGACGAACCCCAACTGATTCGCCATGGGTGTGGCGCCATTAGCGGGATACTGGGCTGAAAGGCGCTGTGCTGGTGTATAATTGGACGTTTTCACTTTTAAAGGCGTGGCAGGGTGTCTAATAAAGCAAAAGCACTGGCAACCGATGGGGAAAAGCGGGATCCCACCGGTATTGTGGCGTGCGAAGCCGGGTCGCCTGCTCAGAACGATGCTGGTCTACAGGGCAGGCCGGCGGACGTGCCCCTGGCCCTGGTGCAGGGTGAAGCTTTCACCGATTTTCCGCCTGACCTCTTTATTCCGCCAGATGCGCTGGAAGTGATCCTGGAGGCATTTGAAGGGCCTCTGGACCTGCTTCTTTATCTGATTCGGCGCCAGAATCTGGATATTCTCGAGATCAATGTCGCAGACATCACCTGCCAATATATGGCGTATGTGGAAATGATGACGGCAATCCGCTTCGAGCTGGCAGCGGACTATCTGGTGATGGCGGCGATGCTCGCGGAAATAAAATCGCGTATGCTTCTGCCGCGCCCCCCGCACGTAGAGGAGGAAGAGGGTGAAGATCCCCGTGCGGCACTGATCCGCCGCCTGCAGGAGTACGAGCGCTTCAAGACCGCAGCGGAGGAGCTGGACGAAATTGCGCGTATAGGCCGCGATGTTCACCGGGCCAGTGCCGAGAGCCCTGACCGCAATAGTACCCGTCCGGACCCGGAGGTGAACCTTAAGGAGGTACTGGTGTCACTGGCGGATGTGCTGCGGCGTGCGGATATGTTTGAAAGTCACCAGGTAGAGCGGGAAAAGTTGTCTACCCGCGAGCGTATGACCCAGGTTCTGGAACGAATTCGTCACCGTCAGTTTGTGCCTTTTGTAAGTTTGTTCACTGTGAAAGAAGGACGTCTCGGGGTTGTAGTCACCTTTCTCGCGGTGATGGAACTGGTCAAGGAATCCCTAGTGGAACTGGTCCAGAACGAGGCCTTTGGCCCTATCCATGTATGCGCCGCCGGCCACGGTGAGGAAAATGTTGCGGATACTGAATGCACAGAAGAAAGCGAAACTGGCGGAATTGACACTTTTGTTGAAAGGGAAGCGAATCCTGAGACCGGCCAACCGACAGTGACCGAGTTGACCGGGTCCCAGGAAACAGTATCGCCGGGAATCATGGAAATTGTCCATGAAGGACCAGAGTTAGAAACGAAGAGATGACAATAGCACCTGAATTGTTGCACAGAATCCTGGAGGGTGCCCTGCTGGCGGCAGAGCAGCCCCTGAGTGAGGAAAAGCTGCTATCGCTGTTGCATAAGGAGGAGCAACCCTCCAAGGCGACCTTGAGAGACGCACTGGAAGATATAGCGCAAAGTTGTGCCGGACGCGGGTTTGAACTCAAGAGGGTAGCCAGTGGCTGGCGCTTTCAGGTGCCCGAAGACCTGGCGCCCTGGGTGAATCTCCTGTGGGAGGAAAAAGCGCAAAAGTACTCCCGTGCAACCCTGGAAACCTTGGCGATCATTGCCTATCGCCAGCCGGTAACCCGCAGTGATATTGAAGAAATCCGCGGTGTTGCGGTGAGCTCCCAGATTGTCAAGAGCCTGTCAGAACGCGGTTGGATCAAGGTGGTTGGCCAGCGCGATGTGCCGGGAAAACCGTCTCTTTATGCGACTACCCGAGAATTTCTCGACTACTTCAATCTCTGTTCCCTGGATGAACTGCCGACACTGGCGGAAATTCGCGATATAGAAACTCTGACTCAACTGCTGAATCAGGACAGCCCGCCTGCTGGTGATGACGAGGGGGACAGTGCAGAGCCGGATAAAGCGGCCTGTGAAGGGCGGGTCAGGGCTGAGGAGAGAATTTCAGACGGCCCGGAGGCATCCCCTGAAGAGGCCAGCAGTGAGGCCGGGGCTAACGGGGCTCCTGTTGTAACGCCACCAGAGGCAGTGCTTGTTGACACCACCGATGCTGTGCCAACAGAAGCAGCAGTGTCTACTAACCCGGAGGCAGGGGATGGAAGTGGCCAATGACCGCCCGGAAGATACGCCGTGCAAAACAGTGTCTCTGGCTGCGCACAGTATTGGTGCTGATGGCAGCCACAAAAATGAGACTGCTGCAGAAACTGGAGCTGAAGGGGGTGCTGGTACCTGTGATGATTCTGAACAAGTGGCGCAAGTGGAAAATACCACCCCATGAATGATGGTACCTCGCCTACCGGCGAAAAATTGCAAAAAGTATTAGCGCGCGGTGGCCTTGGATCGCGCCGTGAGATGGAGTGTGCGATCAATGCCGGTCGTGTGACGGTGAACGGTCAGGTGGCGGAACTTGGCGAGCGCGTAACCGGGCAGGATCGCATAGAATTTGATGGCCGGCGCCTGCCTTCGACAGAGGAAAATCGCTGCCGGGTTTTACTCTATAATAAGCCGGTTGGAGAGATTTGTTCCCGTCAGGATCCTGAGGGACGCCCCACAGTATACGACCGACTGCCGCACTTGAAGAGTGGCCGCTGGATCTCCGTTGGGCGGCTGGACTTTAATACCAGTGGCCTGTTGCTGTTTACCAATAGTGGTGAACTGGCCAACAAGCTGATGCATCCGTCCTCAGTCATCGACCGTGAATACCTGGTGCGTATCCATGGGCATGTGGATAAAGAGATGAAACAGCGCCTGTTCAAGGGGGTACTGCTGGATGATGGCCCCGCGCGTTTTACCGATATTGTTGAGAGTGGTGGCGAGGGTAAAAATCGGTGGTTCTACTGCGTGGTGATGGAGGGGCGCAATCGCGAAGTGCGCTGCTTATGGGAATCCCAGGGAGTGCGCGTAAGCCGCCTCAAACGGGTGCGCTATGGCAGTGTCTTTATTCCCTCCCATGTGCGTGTGGGCCAGTGGATTGAGATGGAGCCCCGGGAGATCGACGACCTCTGTGTGACCGCCGGATTGCCCAAGTTGGGTCAGCGTCCACTGACCCAGGGAGAGAGGCTGGGCCTGGAACGCCAGCGTCGCAAGCTGCGCAAGTCACCGCTGCCGCCGGCGCGCAAAGGGAAATCCTAAGGCCGGAAAACTGCCAGCTTCGGGCTGTTGTTAACCCGGCAGTGCAATTGATCCTCTATGGCCCGGTTGATGGCTGCAGTTAAAACAACAGCGCAACGGCACAGGGTGAATGGCTATTTTAAGGTCTGCCCTGGCGTGAGACCGATGGGGCAGCCCCTGATGTCCTATTATCTGTCCACGCGAAAAACTCACCGGATTTATCCGCCAGCCTGGACTGCTATTCGTTTTCCGGTGTTTCTCCAGCTTCTTCCTGCTGCTGGTTCTGTATTGTCGAAGGCACAGCCTGGGGACCAGCATTCATGGTGTCATCGACATCCGAGGGAATATCCGAGACCGAGTCGGATGTATCGCTGGCGGCCCCTGGTTCGCTGCTGGTGGTTTCCAGCAGCGTTTTCAATTTTGCAAGCCCCTCTTCATAGGATTGACCCACCATTTTTTTCACCACCAGGCCCATCCAGCGCTCACTTGGGCCACCGCCAGTGTCACTTCTAAAGCGCCAGGTCACCTGGGTGCCGCCGTTTTGCGGTTGTAGCTGGAATTCCGCCACGGCCTGAGAGCCATCGCCAAAGTTGAGCCTGGTGCGCACCAGGGTATCCGGATCACTTGCAGTAATGGTTTGCGTGCCGCTGCCCGCCTTGGAAGCCTCACCGTGCCAGCGCATTTCAGCACCGATGCCCTGCTCAGGGCCGCTGTACTGGTATTGCACTGAGGGATCGACATGCCGCCAGGGAGACCAGCTGTTGAATTTGCGGAAGTTGTTGACGAAGGGGAAAACGGCCTGGGGCGGTTTGTCGATATAAATACTGCGATCCAGCATCACTTCGCGGGGAAACAAATAACCGGCGAGCAGCAACAGTACCAGAAAAATCAGAATATAGAATATCCAGCGCATAGCGAGTCCCTTTTTGTTATTTGCACATATAATACGAAGGTCACCAAGGACGGTTGACGATAGGCATGGTATAGCATGTTCATGCCGATTAATCGTCAGTGATGTGCAATAGTGGCAGTTTAATTTCGACGCATAAACCCGCCCGGCTGCTGTTATACGCAGTAATGGTGCCCCCGTGATGCAAGATGGTTCGCTGGGCTATAGCCAGCCCCAGACCCAAGCCACCGCTTTCCCGGGTGCGTGCAGTGTCTGTGCGGTAGAAGGGGCGGAAGATGGCTGCGAGTTCATCCTCCGCTACGCCGGATCCGGAGTCGATCACAGATATTCGACAGGCATCACTGGATGCTTTGACCAGCACCCGGACCAGGCCGCCTCTGGGGCTGTATTTAATGGCGTTTCGTAGGATGTTTTCCAGTGCTGCAGTGAGGGAACTGCCCCGGGTGGCCACCAGTGACTCGGCGCTGTTTGTACTGACATTGATGCTCAAGCCCTTTTCTTCCGCTTCACTCTGCAAGTCGTCGATCAGCGCTGAGAACAAGGTGTTGATTTCCACGACATCGTCCAGGGGCCGCTGCTTGGGGCCGCTGACGGGCAGGGACAGTACATCGGCGATAATGTCTTCCAGGTAGTCCGCGGCTTTGCCGATCTTGTCCAGCTCGGGGCCCAGGGCTGTTACTTGTTTTTGCCGCGCGATGGCCAGGGCTACCTGCAATCTTGCCAAGGGGGAGCGCAGTTCGTGGGATACATCCTTGATCAGGCGACGCTGCTCGGACATTGACTCCTGTAGTTGTGCGGTCATCGAGTCGAAATCCAGTGCCAGACCGGTCAACTCATCGTTGCGGGTACGCAGGCTGGGGGCAACCCGGTAGTCCAGCTCACCGGCGGCGACCCGTTTGGTGGCGGCGCGCAGTTGATCCAGGGCGCGACTCAGGTAGCGGGCCAGCCAATAGCAAGCGATTCCCGAGGCGATCATGGAGAGCAACAGCATGGGCCAGAAATTGCGCCATAGAAAGCTCAGTAGCAGTCCTTCCTTGCTCTTCCCGGCTATAAGTGCAATGCGCAGTGGATTCCCACTGCGCATGGGCAGAAAAAAAGCCACGGTGGGCTGCTTGTCCACCAGCATGTACGCTTCGCGGTTGCGGTAATTCAGGCTGTTGATCAGCGGCTCCATGCCGGCGGGGATGGGGCGGCCGAGTAAATCCCTGCCCTGCGGGTCCAGGGCGTAGACCCGGCGTTGCACCTTCTTGGGTGCCCGTTCGAGCCAGTGCTGGAAATGCTCGGGTCCGTGGCGGCGCGTAATACGCATATTGCGCATGACCTCACGGAACAGGGCACCCTCCCAGCGCTCTTTCTGGCGGGGATCGCCGAACTCGCCAAAATGGGTAATGTAAACGGCAGCCACCACCATCACCATGGCAGTAATCCAGGCGCCGAAGAACATTTTCCAGAAGAGGCTGCGCATCGTTGCAGGGGCCTACCGCTTGCCCTGGGTAAGCATATAACCGGCACCGCGGATATTAATAATCAGATCGCGGCTGGCGCCCTTACCGGCCAATTTTTTGCGGATATTACTCACATGCACATCAATGGAGCGGTCATAGGGCATCAACTTGCGCCCCAGTGCATTCTCGGTCAGGATCTCTTTGCTCACCACATCTCCCGCGTGTTGTACCAATACCTTGAGTACCGCGAACTCGGCACCGGTGAGAGACAGGGTCTGGTCGCTCCAGTAGCCCTGGTGTTTCGCTGGCAGCAGGCGCAGCTGGCCGCTGTTCAGGCTGTCATCGCTGTTCTCCGGTTCCTCAATCCGCCCCCGGCGCAGTATCGCGCGCAGGCGCGCTGCCAGTTCACGGGGATTACAGGGTTTGGGCAGGTAGTCATCGGCGCCCATTTCCAGGCCTACGATACGGTCCACGGTATCGCCCCTGGCTGTGAGCATGATGACAGGCAGGGAGGGGTTTGTGGGGGACGCCTCTTCGCGCAGCTTGCGCAGCACTTCAAACCCATTGTGCACCGGTAGCATTACGTCCAGTATCAGGGCATCGAAATTCTGGCTCTGTGCCAACTCCAATCCGTGAGCGCCATCGTTTGCCGCGGTCACGTCAAATCCCTCGCCGCTCAGGAACTCCTGCAGCAGATCGGTCAGTTCAGTATCGTCATCGATCAGAAGGATGCGGCTCATGGGATGCTCTCGATTGCTGTGAAGCCATTATATGCAAAGCGCTGGCGTTTATTGCTTCTGTTGCCCCGGCTTTTTACGGTTCTTAACAAATGTTTACTGGGGTTTGCCCCAGTTTACACAGGCTGGACTTACCATGTAGTGGCTGAATACCAACGAGAGGACCAAGCGATGAAAAATTGGAAACTAGCAATGGGCAGCCTGGCATTAGCTGGCGTGCTGGCCGCTCCTGGGACAACACTGGCTTTCGGTGGTGGAGAAGGCCACCACAGGTATGGATTTGAGCATATGGCTCGCGAACTGCAGTTGACTGAGGGTCAAAGGGCGCAGCTAAAATCCAACCGGGAGAGCACCAGGGAGGCGAGAATGGCCCTGCGCAAACAGCTCAAAGAGCTGCGCCAGCAAATTCATACCGCCATAGAGCGCAGTGCCGAGCAGTCTACTCTGGATCAGTTTGGCGCGGAACTGGGCAAACTGAAAGTACGGCAGATGCAAAACCGTTACCAGATGCGCCAGCAGTTCGAGGCGATTCTCACTGATGAGCAAAAGGCCAAGTTAGCTGAGCTGAAAGATAAGCGTAGGGAAAACCGGCAGAAACTGCGGGGTCACAGTCGTGGTGCAAGGAATGCCGGCGAGTCCTGATACTGTTTAGAGGCCAGCCTTAGCCCCCACGCATGTGCGCCACCTCCGGCGCACCCTTCCCGCCAAATCTGACCTGTTTCCCCACCGCTTGAGCGTCTTTTCAGCCGTATTACGGCCCTTTAGAGCCGCTTGCCGCGCCCGGGGATTACTGGGAGAATACGCCGCCTCCGCGAATGGTATCTGGTGTGGCCCTACATGGGCAAAGAGGAATGACTGTGAGCAAAATCGGTTTGTTTTATGGCAGCGATGAGGGCAATACTGAATCCGTTGCCCTGCGCATCCGCGCCCGCTTGGGCGATGATCGGGTGGACCTATTCGATATTGCCGATGTCACCCAACTGGATATCGCCAATTACAAGCAATTGATTTTTGGTATTCCCACTTGGGATTTCGGCCAGATTCAGTCCGATTGGGAGGATTTCTGGGAGGATGTACAGGAGATAGATTTCACTAACAAGGCGGTCGCACTGTTTGGCCTGGGTGATCAATTTGGCTACGGTGACTACTTCCTGGATGCTATGGGTATGCTGCACGACGCTATCGTTGAGCGCGGAGCCACCATCATTGGCCAATGGTCTACAGAGAGTTATGAGTTTGAGGCGTCAAAAGCGGAAATTGAAGGTGAGGATCGATTTGTCGGCCTGGCTATTGATGAGGATCAGCAGGAAAGCATGACTGCCGAGCGCCTCAATCGCTGGTGCAGGCAGATTGCCGAAGAATTTGATATTAAGGGTGGCGCGCAAAGCGTAATTGCACTGAATGACTAGAGCCCATGCAGCAGATCATCCCGTTTCAAGCGTGTTGGCTCTGGTTGACGGAACATTCCGATTGTATTCTCCGGGCGGGCAGTATCGATACGGTAGTGTACGATGACGATCATTGGTGTTTTACCGAGGAGGATGCTTGCAGATTGCTTGTGCAGGTTTTACGCGGCAAACGGCCCATGACAGAACTCTTTATCGAACCAGCCCATATTGCATTAGTGCGCATGGCCCCCGGTGAAAGCGGGGCTTTCAACTTTAACTTGTTTCGCAATCCCAACAGCCGCAGGTGATCTATTACCTTGTGCTTTCCCATGGATTTGAGCAGCCCGCTGGGTAACCGGCTAAAGCCAGCCAGAGCTCTGATCGGCTGCATTAGCGTGCTGGAGAAACAGCCTTTGTGCCTTGTAATCCCTATTGGGTCAGCCTTAAGCCAGCGCCAAGATCCGGTAGCGATGCCGCCTGATCTTGGGAGGATGCTATATTTACCCTTGGCTGGATTGTTGTTCAGAAGCGCCAACACCGATGTGTTGATCCAGAAAGCGCAATAATTCTGTGTAGAATTGTAGATTGTTTTCCTCACTGTAAAATCCGTGCCCCGCGTTGGAGATGATAAGGGATTTTACCGGTTTATTTTCTTTCTTTAATTGTTTTAATAAAAGTTCGGCATGTTCTACAGGTGCGCGCTCATCCCGCTTGCCGTGAACAATCATTAGGGGAAGGTTGAGTTTGCTGGTGTTGTGTACCGGTGAATTTTTCTTGAGAAAATCTTTATCTTTGCTCAGTTCCCTCTTTAGATAAGCGAGACCCCGGTCACGCCGTTTGATATCCCCTTTCTTGTACATCATTTCTAGATCGTACACACCTACATAACCTATGGCACATTGGTAGAGGTCGGGATACCTTATAGGGTTCATTAAAGCAGAGTAGCCGCCAAAGCTGGCTCCAAAGATGCAAATACGTTCGGGGTCGGCATATCCTTTTTCTATTGCCCAGTGCACCGCGTCAAAGATATCTCTCTGAATTTTACCACCCCATTCGAGCCGGCCAGCATCATAGAAGTGGTCTCCATAGCCCGTAGAGCCGCGAAAGTTGATCTGCAGCACCAGGTATCCGTTTTGAGATAATATTTGAGCGTCTTGATGATACCCCCAATAATCGCGGGAGTGAGGTCCTCCGTGTGGTATGACCACCAACGGCAGAGTCTTTTTATCATCGCGAGGAAACGTGAGATAAGTGCCAATCCTGAACCCATCTTCTGTAATAAAAGCATCAGCCTGCATAGGATTGAGCTGTTTTGGATCAAGCCATTCCGATGAGGAGATTAGAAAGTCTACTTTCTTGGTGGTCAAGTTGGCCAAAAAATAGTCGCCAGGGAGTCGGTCCCCACTGACTTTGAGAACACCCAGAGCACCATCGGAGCTAAAGCTGGTAAAGCGGATGCTGTAGCCCTCGAAGGCTTTTTTTAGCCCCCGAAAGTAAGCCGCAAACCCGTCCCCTTCATCGAAAAAGGACTCTTTTGGGTAATCTGGATCCAGGTGGACTCCTAGTGGCTTATTGGAGGTTGGATGGTATATAATGCCGCTGAAATCCGAAATATTGTCTTCAAAAACGGGTAAGTATTCATCATTATTGGTCTGCATTCTAACCAATTGCTCTGTTTTTCCTTCGCGGCCTATCTCAAGGTAAGCCTCACTAGTTTCGAGATCCATGCCGACGGGTCTGCCACTCTCTAGGGTGTTATCTTTAACTTTGCTCCAGCCATTTTTATCCTTTTTATACAGTCGGAGAAATCCCTCCTTGTTTGTTCCTCGAGCAAAAAGGAGATTGCCATTGCCGTCTGTATAGGCTCGACCATCGGCGATGGGTAACCCTACGACCCTTTTTTTACGCCGTTATAAATATTAATCTCTAGAACTTCTCCAGTAGTTTCCCCATTTTTAGCCCAGGGCGTGGTAGAAACCAGTATTTTATCTTTCTTCTTCAGCAAAGGATTAATTATAACTGCATGTGCGTAGGTGGACTCAGATCTTTTTATACGTGATCCCACTTGCTTTCGACCTGATAAGTGGCCAAAAATATTCATCCCTTGGGTTCCATCGAAGTTAATTGCGTACAGGGAGCCATAAAAAACCGGAGATTCCAGGCCTGCTTTGCGTGACAGTACTTCGGCAACTACTCTTTTATCGTTGGCCTAGTAGAAATCTCCCACCTCTTCTTTGCCTGAAAAGCGTAGATGGCCGGTGACTTTCAGGGGTTTGATCGACATAAACACAATGACACGTTCCCCTTCATATAGTTTTCGTATGGCCAGGTGGGTACCGGTAGGGGAAATTTTCACCTCCTCGATATCGGCATGCCGCACCAAGTCTGACAGTGGAATTTGATTGCCAAGTGCAAAGGTTGACCAAAATAAAAAGATGAGTAGGAATTTATGCATATTTTTTGCCCTTGTTGTTTATTCCTTAAAGTTTTGGTTGCACTTGCAAGTGAATTATTCGAAACAAAGGGTCATCTCACAAAAATGACCCAGCCTTCTGTGTCTTTAATGGGGGTGAAAGCACACAGGAAAAGCAAGGCGCAAGTTACCTCGTGCGCAACGGTACCGCATTTGTCCTCTGTCACACAAATAACAGAGGAGGCTGCGCTAAAAGTGAAATGGCAGGTCGGCCAATAATGACCTCCAGGACAAGTTATTTTACGGACATCCCCGGACTTGAAAATACTGAAATACATTGTCCACCAACGGGCTGTATTGCCGGTGATAAAACGTTTCAAAAGGGGGAGCTTAAGGCAGTTTTGCACACAGAGAAGGCAGGGCTAATTCATAAGGCAGTCGAAATACCCGGATTGATGGCATGGTCATTTGGAAAGCTCGCTGTGGCATCACAGAGCACAATCGTGCATCCGAACAAAGTACCAGATGTGACCGGGTTTCACCCACAGAGGACAACGCCCTGTGGGCTGTACGATCGCCCGTGCATCGGGGGCCGGCGAGGAAGTGCATTGACCAGGCCAGCCCGGAGACGTTGGCGGGTGACAATTCACGACAAAAATGAACAAACAGAATCTTCAGTGGCGGCGTCTTTTAAGCACCGGTGTGGGAGAGCAGCGGGGACAAACCCATTCTACGGCCAATTGCTTTGGAAGCCGGGTGAGTTTGGCTAATCCCCCGGTTTGCCCTTGCGTTTTGCGAGTCTTGACAGGTCTCAGGGAGGCTAGCAGATTTCAATTAGGGCATCCAATTAGTTTAAAATATTTGATTATTATGCGAGTGAGCGCTCTCTCAAATTCAGTAAATTACAAGCGGGGTTCCTGCGCCACTGCCCGTATTTCCTTTGTAGGCCGTGGATTTACCGGGGGCAAAGGGGCTTTGCAGTCTATTTCCTTGACTTTGTGTTGACCAGTTTTATAGTGTGAAAAGTGGGGGAAAGTGGAAAATCGTGGAATTTTGTGGTTTAGTGTCTTGTAGTAAGTGAGTAATTACATTGTGTGGATCACGTTTGGGCTTCCCCGCTATGGGTTCATCAGAGGGGTGTCTGTTGCGCTAAGCGGGATCCGTAGCGAGCAAGTATCACGAAGTGTATTTGGGCAGCCATGCAATCAATATGGACGCCAAAGGGCGTCTGGCCATACCGGCGCGCGTCCGCGACAAGCTGATGGAGGCCTGTGCCGGCTGCCTGGTAGTGACTGCACACACGGAAGAGCGCTGCCTCCTGGTGTATCCAGCGCCTCAGTGGCAGCAGATATTGCCAAAGATCGAGGCCCTGCCCAGTTTCAACAAGGTGGCACGCCGCGCCCAGCGCCTGCTGATCGGCTATGCCTGTGAACTGCAGATGGATGGCAATGGTCGTGTGTTGATACCCCCGACTCTGCGGGAATATGCCGGGCTGGAAAAGCGGTTGATGCTGGTTGGACAGGGCAAAAAACTGGAGCTTTGGAGCGAAGCGCACTGGATGTCCTGGCTCGATGACAGTGAAGGCGATGAGGGCATGCCAGGGGAAATGGCATCCCTCTCATTATAAGGAGTTCGCCGGGTGTCTCAGGAATTGCATCGCAGTGTGTTGTTGCGCGAGGCCGTGGACGCCCTGGTAACAGAACCCGACGACTTTTATATTGATGGCACCTTTGGTCGCGGGGGGCACAGCGCAGCCATCCTGGAACGACTGGGCCCCGGCGGGCGCTTGCTGGCGGTGGATAAGGATCCCCAGGCCATAGAATATGCCAGGCGGCACTTTGGCACTGACTCGCGGTTTTCTATCTGGCATGGCTCCTTTGCGGATATGGACCGTGCCGCTGGAGAGCAGGCGGGCCAGGTCAGGGGAGTACTGCTGGATCTGGGTGTGTCCTCTCCGCAACTGGATCGGGCGGAACGCGGTTTTAGTTTTATGCGAGATGGTCCGCTGGATATGCGCATGGATACCAGTCGCGGCATCAGTGCGGCCCAGTGGGTGAACACCGAGGCCGAAGCCGAGATGGCCCGGGTGTTCAGGGAATACGGGGAGGAGCGCTTTGCCCGGCGCATGGCCACCGCCATAGTGCGCCGCCGGGCAGAGCAACCTTTCGTGCGCACACTCGATCTGGCTCAGGTGGTCAAGGCCGCCAATCCCGCCTGGGAAAAAGGCAAACACCCGGCCACCCGGGTTTTCCAGGCCATTCGCATCCATATCAATGGAGAGCTGGATGACCTGCAGAGTGCGTTGGAGAAGTCGCTGGCACTGTTGGCACCGGGCGGAAGGCTGGTGATTATCAGTTTCCACTCCCTGGAGGACCGCTTGGTGAAACGGTTTATCCGCGCACAGGAACGGGGGCCGCTGCTGCCACGCGGGCTTCCGGTGATGCACAACCAGATTGCAAGATCCTTGCGCTCTGTGGGCAAGGCGCTAAAGGCGACTGCCTTTGAAGCAGAAGACAATCAGCGCTCGCGCAGTGCGGTGATGCGCACTGCGGAAAAGCTGGGCGGAGACTGAATGAATGTACCGCAAGGCGCTGATCGGTGTGGGACTCTTGTGGCTGGCGACGCTGGTATCGGCTCTCGCCGTGGTTTATTCCACCCAACTGGGCAGGGAACTCACGGCAGAATTGGGCAAGGCGCAAAAAACCCGCGATGAGTTGCGCTATGAGCAGGAGCGCCTTCTGCTGGAGAAGGGGGCCTGGTCTGCTTACGGTCGCGTGGAAAAGGTGGCGAGAGAAAAGTTGGGAATGCATGTGCCTGCCCCTGCCGAACAGGTGCTGGTGCCGAGTGAGTAATCTGATAAAGGCCGGTGTGGCGAGCGCGAACCAGTAATAGTTTTCCGTGGCTTTGCGCATTTAAGGTCTGCAACGCCGGCGAATAATCGTAAATCCTTGCGTATTTGCGCGGTGTTTGGGGGCGGTGAACCAACAGCCCTCAGAGGGAGTGTTGGTCTCAAAGTGAAAACGTAACGCCAATTGGAAAACCATGGGTGTAGTCAAGAAAAAACAGATCCAACCGGGCATTGCCCGCTGGCGCTTTGTGCTGGTGGCGGCCCTGCTGTGTCTGCTGGCCCTAGCACTGATCCTGCATTTGGCCCGCCTCCAGGTATTGCCCGCTGCCGAACGTGGTTACCAGTTCCTGCAGGATCAGGGGCGAGCGCGCACCATCCGCACTGAAGAGATCGCCGCCTATCGGGGCTCTATTGTCGACCGAAACGGCGAGCTGCTGGCGGTCAGCACACCGGTACACAGTCTCTGGGCCAACCCCAAGCTGTTGCGTGAGGCCGGTGAGGGGGCTTTGCAGCGACTGGCCCATGCGCTGGACCTGAAGCCTACCAAGCTGACCGCGCGGCTGCAGAGGTACCGCGACAGGGAGTTTATGTACCTGCGTCGCCACCTGGCGCCGGAGCAGGCCGAGCGGGTGCTGACACTGGATGTCGCCGGGGTTTTCAGCAGAAAGGAGTACCGGCGTTTCTACCCAGCCGGGGAGATGGTGGCTCAGCTTGTAGGCTTTACCGATATTGACGATCGCGGCCAGGAGGGGCTGGAACTCGCTTACGACGACTGGCTCTCTGGCCAGTCCGGTGCGCAGCAGGTGGTCAAGGACCTGAAGGGGCGCACAGTGCAGGATCTGTCGATCCAGCGCGAAGCGCGACCGGGGCGCGATTTGCGTCTGTCTATCGATATGCGCCTGCAGTACCTGGCCTACCGGGAGCTGAAGCGCGCTGTGGCCAAGAACGGTGCCTCCTCCGGCTTTATGGTGATTCTGGATACCCAAAGCGGCGATGTTCTGGCGATGGCCAATCAGCCCTCGTTTAATCCCAACAATCGCAAAGGAGTAAAAGCGACTGCGATGCGCAATCGCGCCCTGATCGATCAGTTTGAACCCGGCTCCACAGTGAAACCCCTGACCGTACTGGCTGCGTTGGAGAGCGGTCGTTATAAACCCCAAACCCAGATCGATACTAATCCCGGCTATATCCGTGTACCGGGGAAAACCCTGGTGGACCCCATTAACTATGGAAAGCTGGATCTGACCGGCGTTATCACCAAGTCGAGTCAGGTGGGTATCACAAAAATCGCCCTGGACCTGGAACCAAACGGTTTGCGGGAACTCTTTTATCGACTGGGTCTGGGGGCGGCGGTTGGCAGTGGTTTCCCCGGTGAGACTCCGGGCATCCTGCCCAGTCGCAACCGTTGGCACCCGATCGAGCGGGCCAATTTCGCCTTCGGCTACGGTTTAACCGTAAATGGAGTGCAACTGGCCCAGGCGTATAGCGTGCTGGCCAATGCCGGGATCAAGCGCCCGGTTTCACTGGTTTTATCCACAGATACCACCACTGCGGAGCCAGAGCGGGTAATTGCAGCACCTCTCGCAGAGCAGGTGTCCGCCATGCTGGAAACCGTTATTGGCTCCCGCGGTACAGGGCGGCTGGCTGCAGTGGAGGGCTACCGTGTAGCGGGCAAGACCGGCACGGTACACAAGGTAGGCAGCAGTGGCTATGCGGACAACCGCTATCGATCGGTCTTTGCAGGGTTTATTCCTGCAGATAACCCGCGTTTGGCGGCGGTTGTGGTGATTGATGATCCGAGCCAGGCCAAGTATTACGGTGGGGAAGTGGCCGCGCCGGTTTTCGGCTCGGTGATGACCGGGGCCATGCACCTGCTGCAGGTACCCCCTGAGCGGGTGGAGCCGGCAGAACGCCAGTTAACCGCGCAGTTAAGCGAGAGAGGTACAAAATCGTGAATCAGCGCAAACAACACGGCATTTCTCTGCGGGAACTGGTGCCCGGATACGCCGGAATCCCCGATGTGTCGGTGACAGGTGTTGCTCTGGACAGCCGTCGGGTAAAAGCCGGCGATGTCTTTATGGCGCTGCGCGGTTCTGTTGTGGACGGGCGAGAATATATCGATGCGGCTATCGCCGCCGGTGCAGCTGCGGTACTGGCCGACAGCGACAGGCTGGAGTGTATCAACCGCGGCGATATTCAGGTGGTCGGCGTGCCCGGGCTGGCCAAGCGCGCCGGTGAAATTGCAGCGCGTTTTCACGGCAACCCCAGTGAACGAATGCACTTGGTGGGCGTGACCGGTACCAATGGTAAAACCACCTGTGCCTATCTGATTTCCCAGTTGCTGGCGCATCACTTTGGCAGCGCCGCGCTGATCGGCACCATCGGCAGTGGCATCTGGCACAACCGGGTTATCGAATTGCAGGAAACCGGGCTTACGACACCGGACCCCGTGCGTCTGCAGGCGGATTTTGCTGACTACCGCGACCGTGGTGTGTTCGCCGCGGCGATGGAAGTTTCCTCTCACTCCCTGTCCCAAGGGCGCGTACATGGCCTAGTGTTTGACACGGCGATTTTTACCAATCTGTCTCGGGATCACTTGGATTATCACGGCAATATGGTCGCCTACGGCATGGCCAAGGAAAAGCTGTTCGGGCTGCCCAAACTCAAGCGCGGCATTATCAATCTGGATGATCCTTTCGGTGCACAGCTGGCCGAGCGCTGTAAGGTGCGCGGCCTGCAGATACTGACTTACGGACTGCAGGCGGGAGACCTGCACGTCACTGACCTGCGCCGTCACGAGAAGGGATTTTCCGTTGAACTCAATACGCCCTGGGGGTGCGGCAAACTGCAGGCCCCGTTGATCGGTGACTTCAATATCTACAACGCACTGGCAGTGGTAGCCGCTGTGGCGTCTGCGGGCATGCCCTTTGGGGCGATTCTCGCGGCCTTTCCCTCCATCCAAGCGGTACCGGGCCGTATGGAGCGGGTTCGTGTTGCGGGCGCTGATGATGTCGGCGTCCTGGTGGATTACGCCCATACCCCCGATGCCCTGCGCGCGGCGCTGGCTGCCGCACGTCCCTATTGTCGCGGCAATCTCTGGTGTGTGTTCGGCTGCGGCGGTGAGCGGGACCGAGGCAAACGCGCTTCCATGGGACGAATCGCCTCGGAGATGGCCGATCGCGCCATTGTGACCACTGACAATCCACGTAGTGAAAAGCCACAACAAATTATTGACGATATCCTCGAGGGTGCGGCCAGCACGATCGAGGTGGAGATTGATCGGGCCGAGGCGATTGCCCGTGCAGTCGCAGCGGCGCAACCGGGCGATATCGTCATTATCGCCGGTAAGGGCCACGAGGATTATCAGATTGTGGGCAGTGAAAGAAGTCACTTCTGTGATCATGAACAGGTGGCAGCGGCACTGAAGCGGCGCTCGGGTGCGAGTGCCGGGAGTGGTATGCAAGGAGAGCCCTGGTGATCCGCGCGTTATCTCTTCAGCAGTTACAGAGTCGCTTTGGCGGTGCGTTGATCAATGGCTCCACCGAGTTTTCCCGCGTTTGTACCGATACTCGCAAACTGGACTCCCAGGCTCTGTTTGTTGCCCTGGTGGGTGACAATTTTGATGCGCACGATTTTGTCGGTGCGCTGGATGGTCAGGTTTTGGGACTGGTGGTGGACCGCGAAGTGCCCGCTTGCAGTCTGCCTCAGTGGCGCGTGCAAGATACCACGGTAGCACTCGGACAAATTGGACTGTTGTGCCGCGAGCAATTTGAGGGGCCGGTGATCGCCGTGACCGGTTCTTGCGGCAAGACCACCGTCAAGGAGATGCTGTCGGCAATTTTCTCCCTGCACCATACGCCCTGCGTCACCAGGGGGAATTTAAATAATCAGCTCGGTTTGCCGATGACCCTTTTTGCGCTCTCAGAGCAGCACGATGTTTTGATTCTGGAGATGGGTGCCAACGGTCCGGACGATATTGGTTATCTCTGCAGTATCGGAAAACCCCAAGTGACTGCGATCAACAATGTGATGCCCGCGCATGTGGAAGGGTTTGGCTCGGTGGATGCCATCGCAAAAGCTAAAGGGCAGATTTATACCTGCCTGGATGTCGGAGCTACCGCGGTGATCAATGCCGATGATGGCTACGCGGATTACTGGCGCGGGCGGATGCCCGAAGGTGTCCGCACCCTGGAGGTGGGTCTCACTAACTCCTGTGCCATCCATGCGGAGCATATCGCTCTGAATGAAAGTGGTTGTGCCACTTTTGATCTGGTGATTGAGGGGGTCTCCCACCCGGTGGTGTTGCGGTTACTGGGCGAGCACAATGTGCACAATGCCTTAATTGCCGCCGGTTGCGCATTTGCCAGCGGTATTCCGGCGGTGGACATTGCCCGCGGCCTTGCTGGTCTCGGCGGTGTGGCCGGGCGCCTGCAAGCGCGTCAGGGCATCCTTGGTGCAACGGTAATCGACGATAGCTACAACGCAAATCCGGGTTCTGTGGGTGCGGCCATTGAATTGCTGGCGCAGCGACCCGGCAGGAAAATCCTGGTTCTCGGCGATATGGCTGAACTGGGGCCGGACGCGGAAGCGCTGCATCGCAGTGTCGGTACCCTGGCGCGCAAACGCGGCCTCGATGCTCTGTTTACTCTGGGGCCGCTGGGTACTGCCGCCAGTATAGCCTTTGGCGCGGGCCATCGTGAAGCCCTGCACAATTATCGGGAGAGAGCGCCGCTGATAGCGGCGGTGTCCCGCGAACTGGACAGGCATACCACCGTATTGGTCAAGGGTTCACGCAGCGCCCGAATGGAACTGGTGGCCCAGGCACTGCTCGGCAACAGCAGGGGAGAGAAGTAATGCTGCTTTGGCTGGCAGAAGTATTACAAAAATATGTAAGCACCTTTGCGGTATTCAACTACCTGACTGTGCGTGCAATTCTGGCGGCGCTGACTGCTCTGGGAATTTCCCTGGTTGTGGGGCCGCGTATGATCAACTGGTTGAACCAATTGCAGGTAGGGCAGACCGTGCGCGATGACGGCCCGCAGAGTCACCTGAGCAAATCCGGTACGCCTACCATGGGCGGCACGCTGATCCTCGCCTCGATTTTTTCCTCGGCACTGCTGTGGTCGGACCTGGGTAACCGCTATGTCTGGGTTACGTTACTGGTGATTTTTATTTTTGGGGCAGTCGGATTTGTGGATGATTACAAAAAAGTTGTGCACAGAAATCCCCGCGGCCTGATTGCCCGCTGGAAGTATTTCTGGCAGTCCATCGCCGGCCTGGGCGCGGCGACCTATTTATATTTCAGTGCAGTAAGTCCTGCTGAGACACAGTTTTTTGTACCTTTTTTCAAAGATGTTGCCATCAATCTGGGCCCGGTCAGTTTTGTTTTGCTGACATATTTTGTGGTGGTGGGTTCCAGTAATGCCGTGAACCTGACCGATGGCCTCGATGGCCTGGCCATTATGCCCACGGTGATGGTGGGGGGCGCCCTGGGTGTTATCGCCTATTTATCCGGGCATGTAGAGTTCGCCAATTATCTGCATATACCGGCGATTGCCGGCGCCGGGGAGCTGGCGGTCATCTGTGCGGCCCTGTGTGGCGCGGGGCTCGGGTTTTTGTGGTTTAACACCTATCCGGCGCAGGTGTTTATGGGGGATATGGGTGCGCTGGCCCTTGGCGCGGCACTGGGAATAGTCGCGGTAATCACCCGTCATGAAATCGTGTTGTTCATCATGGGTGGGGTGTTCGTCATGGAGACGGTATCCGTGATCCTGCAGGTGGCGTCGTTCAAACTGACCGGCAGACGAATTTTTCGCATGGCGCCACTGCACCACCATTTTGAACTGAAAGGCTGGCCGGAACCGCGGGTGATTGTCCGTTTCTGGATTATCACCGTCATTCTGGTGCTGGCTGGGCTGGCGACGCTGAAACTTCGGTAATTAACACAATGAGTCTGATCGCGACTTCGCAGCGGGCACTGGTAATCGGACTGGGCGCTACCGGAAAATCGGTGGTGCGCTACCTGCTGCGCATGGGTTATGCCCCCGTGGTAGCCGACAGCCGCGACCATCCGCCGGGACTCGAGGCCTTTCGCCGGGAGTTTCCGCAGGTCCCCGTGGAAACAGGGCCACTGAACCCCGATACGGTGCTGGCGGCCAGCGAAATTATTGCCAGCCCCGGCATTGCGCTGGCCGAGCCGGTATTGCAACGCGCCATTGGCGAGGGTATCCCGGTGATCGGGGATATCGAGCTGTTTGCACGAGCGCTCTCCAGAGAAAAAACCTCGGTAAAGCTGGCAGCGGTCACTGGCTCAAATGGCAAAAGCACGGTGACCACCCTGCTTGGCAGGATGGCGGAAGCGTCCGGCAAAACAGTCCGGGTCGGTGGCAATATCGGCGTTCCGGTGCTCGATCTGTTACAGGGACCAATACCGCAATTGTTTGTGCTGGAGCTGTCGAGCTTTCAACTGGAGACCACCTATTCGCTGGCGCCCACAGTGGCCACTGTGTTGAATCTGAGTGCGGACCATATGGACCGCTACCCTAGCATGGTGGAATACCACCGGGCCAAACAGCGGGTTTACCGCCATGCGCAGCAGTTTGTCATCAACCGCGCCGACTCGCTGACCCGGGCGCCTTTGTCTCAGGGTAGATGCGAGTGGAGTTTTGGTCTGGACCAGCCCGATCTGAATCAGTTTGGGGTGCGCACTGTCGGTGGCCAGAACTGGCTGGCACAGGGTGCCAAAACCCTGCTACCGGTTGATGCGCTGGCGATGGTTGGCAGGCACAATGTTGCCAACGCGCTGGCCGCTTTGGCGATGGGCAATGCCATCGGTCTGGCCATGGAGGCCATGTTGTCGGTGCTGCGCACATTCAGGGGCCTGCCCCACCGCTGTGAGCGCACCGCCGACCTGGAGGGTGTGGTCTATGTCAACGATTCCAAAGGCACCAACGTCGGCGCGACACAGGCGGCTTTGGATGGACTGGCAACAGCCACCAGCAAGATTGTGCTGATTGCTGGCGGCGATGGCAAAGGGGCAGATTTTTCCGCGCTGAGCAACAGCGCTAGCGCATTGCGCGCAATGGTGTCCCTTGGCACAGACGGTGACAAGGTCGCACAGGTTTTTGCGGGTAAGTGTGCCATCCGCCGTGCGGCCAGCATGACCGAGGCCGTGGTATTGGCTCGATCCCTGGCGCACAGAGGCGACTATGTACTCCTGTCCCCGGCCTGTGCCAGCTTCGATATGTACCGCAATTTTGAAGCCCGCGGCGAGGATTTCCGCCAGGTGGTAGCGTCGCTCTGTGAAAGCGCTGGAGGTGCGGAGTGAACGCGTTGTTTTCGTCTCCTCAAAAGCGCGATCTCTTCGATGGGCTTTTGCCGTTTAGTGTGCTGGCACTGGTCAGTATCGGTGTGGTGATGGTGGCTTCGTCCTCTATTGCCTTTGCCTCGGATGTATACGCAGACCCCTGGTACTTTCTCAAGCGGCACCTGGCTTTTCTGGCGATTGGTGGCATGGTGGCACTGGTTGTGAGCCAGATTCCCCTGGCGATCTGGTCGCGCCTGTCCTGGCCGCTGTTGCTATTTGCCTGTCTGCTACTGATTGCGGTTCTGGTACCGGGTATCGGTCGAGAGGTGAATGGCAGCCGGCGCTGGCTGGTGTTTGGTGGTATCACCATTCAGCCCGCGGAAGTGGCCAAGTTCTGTATGCTGGTTTTCTTCGCCAGTTTTTTGACTCGCCGCAACAGGCAGCTGCACCACTGGAGCAGTTTTATGGTACCGGTGACGGTGCTCGGGATCTTTGCGCTGTTACTGCTCATGCAGCCGGATTTCGGCTCGGTTGTGGTGTTATCCGGCACGGTACTGGCAATGGTTTTTCTCGGCGGTGCGCGCTTGCCGCACACTTTTTTACTGGTGTTGGCGGCAGCCAGCGGTCTGGCGTTAATGGCCCTGATGAGCCCCTATCGTTTACAGCGGTTGCTGACATTTCTTGATCCCTGGAGGGATCAATTTGCCAGTGGCTACCAGCTCACCCAGTCGCTGATCGCTTTTGGTCGCGGTGAATGGTTTGGGGTTGGCCTGGGTAACAGTGTACAGAAACTGTTTTATTTGCCCGAGGCGCATACGGATTTTATTTTTGCCATTCTCGCCGAGGAGTGGGGTATGTTGGGTGGATTGGCTGTAATCGGCCTCTTTGTGGTGCTGACCTGTGCACTGTTGCAACTGGTGTGCAAGGCGCTGGTGCGGCAGAACTTTTTTGCCGCTCTGCTGGCTTTTGGTATGGCATTTCTGTTGGCGGGGCAGGCGTTTGTGAATATGGGGGTGGCCTCGGGCTTGTTGCCCACCAAGGGGTTGACGCTGCCGTTTGTCAGTTCCGGTGGCAGTAGTCTGATTGTGTGTTGCGCGCTATTGGGATTGGCAGTACGTATCAGCGGCGAGCTGCGCCTGAAGGCCGAGGGCAGTGGTGAGGGCGAGGGGCTTTTGCAGCAACTGCCGGCTTTTTTCTGGCGCCGGGCCGGGAGCCGGGGACGTAGTAGGAGGACGGTTTGATGTCCCGGGATAGAAGCGCCTTTTCGGGTAAACGCTTGTTACTGATGGCGGGCGGCACCGGGGGACATGTCTTCCCGGCACTGGCGGTGGCGCAGGCCCTGCGGGAGCAGGGGGCCAGAGTTGAATGGCTGGGCACCCGGCATGGCATTGAAGCGCGGTTGGTGCCACCGGCCAACATCCCGCTGCACTTTATTGCGGTAGAAGGGGTGCGCGGCAAAGGCAGGCTGGCCCTGCTGAAGGCGCCTGTGCAGATTGCGCGCGCTGTGCGTCAGGCGCGTACGGTGATCGGGAAGGTACAGCCCGATGCTGTGCTCGGATTCGGCGGATTTGTTACCGGACCCGGCGGTGTAGCGGCGCGCCTCAGCGGTAGGCCGCTGATTATTCACGAGCAAAATGCCGTGGCAGGCACCACCAATAAGCTGCTTTCCCGTATTGCCAACCGGGTGCTCGAGGCGTTTCCCAGCGGTTTGCCGCAGGCCCGGCAAGTGGGCAACCCGGTGCGTCGTGAAATTGTCCAGTTGCCGGCGCCGCAATTGCGTATTGGTACCGAGTCGCCGCTCCGTCTGCTGGTGCTTGGTGGCAGTCTCGGAGCGGCTGCCATTAACGCAATGGTGCCAGAAGCCGTTGCCTTGCTGCCGCCGTCACTGCGTCCAAAGGTGGTGCACCAGGCGGGTGAGCGCCACCTGGCGTTGGCTCGGGAGGCCTACCGGGCAGCCGGCGTAGCGGCAGAGGTTGTGCCGTTTATTGGCGATATGGCCGAGGCATACAGCGCTGCCGACTTGATCTTGTGCCGTGCGGGAGCGCTCACGGTGTCGGAAATTGCCGCGGCCGGTATCGGTGCGATTATGGTGCCTTTTCCTTTTGCGATAGACGACCACCAGACGCGCAATGGGCAGTGGTTGCAGGATGCGGGGGGGGCGATTGTGATTCAGCAGCGCGAGATGGATGCGCAAAAGCTGTCAGAGCTTCTGCGGACATTATTGTCGGATCCGCAGAAACTGCTGGAGATGGCGCAGGCCGCGCGGAGAGTAGCGAAAGTCGATGCAACGCAGCAGGTGGTAGCCGCCTGTGGAGAGGCGCTGGCGGGATAAAGGAGAACAATGGGTGAAAGTTGAGAGCCTTTCTTCTGAGTGGGCAAACGCAGATCAAGGTTATGCTGTACCGGCGATGCGCCGTATCCGCCGTATTCACTTTATCGGTGTGGGCGGTGCCGGCATGAGCGGCATCGCGGAGGTATTGCAAAATCAGGGATACGAGGTTTCCGGCTCCGACCTGCGCGAGTCCCCGCTGACCGAGCGATTGCGCAAGCTGGGTGTCAGGGTGGCGATCGGGCACAGCGAGGACAATATCCGGGATGTGGATGTTGTGGTGAATTCATCGGCGATCCAAGCCGATAACCCGGAATTGGCTGCGGCCCGAGAAAAGCGTATCCCGGTAGTGCGCCGTGCGGAAATGCTCGCGGAATTGATGCGCTACCGCTACGGTATTGCCGTGGCGGGCACGCACGGCAAAACCACTACCACCAGCCTGATTGCAGCTATTTTTGCTGCGGATAAAAAGGACCCTACCTTTGTGATCGGGGGCCTGGTCAATGCGGCCGGTGCCAATGCGGCACTCGGAGAGAGTCGCTACCTGATCGCTGAGGCCGATGAGAGCGATGCGTCATTTATTCACCTGCAGCCGATGGTGACGGTAATTACCAACATCGATGTCGATCATATGGAGACCTATGGGGGGGATTTCGAGCGGGTCAAGCAGATCTTTATTGACTTCGTACATAACCTGCCATTTTACGGATTGGCGGTGGTCTGCGGTGATGACGCCAATATCCAGGAGGTGATCCCGAAATTTTCCCGCCCGGTACTGACCTATGGATTTGCTGAGGGGAATGACTTCCGCATCGTCGAGGTCAATCAGGAGCCGTTGTGCAGTCACTTTACCGTGCAGCGCCCCGGAGGGGATCTGCTGCGGGTATCGGTGAACACGCCGGGCATTCACAACGTGCTCAATGCCACAGCCGCGATTGCTGTGGCTGCGGACGAAGGGATCAGTGACGAGGCCATTCGCAGGGGCCTGGAAGGTTTTCAGGGCGTGGGCCGGCGCTTTCAGATTTTTGGACATTTTTCCATAAGTGACGACAGCAGCGCGACAAAAGTCATGCTGGTGGATGACTATGGCCACCATCCACGGGAGGTGGCCGCAACCATCAAGACGGTGCGCGATGGCTGGCCGGACAGGCGCCTCGTGATGATTTACCAACCGCACCGCTATACCCGCACCCGGGACTTGTTTGAAGATTTCGTTCAGGTCCTGTCCTGCGTGGACAAATTAGTTTTGCTGGATGTATACAGCGCGGGCGAAGCGCCAATAGCCGGTGCCGATGGGCGCACATTGGCGCGCAGCCTGCGCAACCGCGGTCAGGTCGATCCGATTTTTGCCGAGACAATCGACCAGGTGCCGCCAGTATTGGCGGACCTTCTCGAACCGGGCGATGTGGTTCTGACCCAGGGCGCGGGCAATGTGGGCGCTTTGTCTCAGAAGTTGGCACAGTGGCGCCTGGGCGAGAAAACTGCCGGGGTCTAAGTGGTGAAGCGCACAGGAAAGCAGCCCGCGAAAAAAATGGGCAAACCTGTACGCGGAGCCCGACCCATAGTCGCTCAGAAAACTACCGCACGCGGTATTGTCTGGCGCTTTGGCGTGACTTTGATACTCGCTGTGAGTCTGGCCTGCGGGCTGCTTTATGGCGGCCACTGGTTGAGGCAGAGACTTCAGGTAGTGCCACTGGGGAAAATGGATGCACTGGAGCAGGTAGAGGTCCGCGGAGTTTTTAACGCAGTGCATGAGGTGCAGTTAAAGGAAATACTGCTGCCTTATTTGCAGGCCGGTTTTTTTTCCGTGGATATCCGTGCGATGCAATCGGCGCTGTTGGCCAATCCCTGGGTCACCTCGGCGTCAGTCCGTCGGCGCTGGCCGAGAGGGGTTCTGGTGGAGATTGCGGAAGCGCAGCCCCTCGCGGTATGGGGAGGTGACCGGTTGCTAGTTGCGAGCGGGGCATTATTGCTAAGACCGGCACACATGCGCGTGAAAGCGCTGCCAGAACTTGCCGGGGATGAGTTGCTGGTGGGACAGATTATGACACAGTACCAGGCCCTGGCCGGAATCCTGACTTCCCGGGATATGGAAGTCAAACGGTTGTCATTTGACGATCTGGGCGGCTGGCGTCTGGAATTGGTATCGGGAATTGAATTAAAACTGGGGCATGACGCGCTGCTGGAACGGGTCAACCGCTTTCTCTTCCTGAGCCGCGGATTGCTCGCGCCGCATTTACACAAGGTGGCCGGGGTGGATACCCGCTATGGCAATGCAGTAGCGGTTCAGTGGAAGACTGGACAGAAGTAAACAGGGAGGCGGCGAGGGCTGCAGTTGAAAATGTGGTTTAACAGTGAAGGTGGTATTCCTGCGGGTTTTTATTGGCGAGGCCGGGCACACTGCCCTGCGAGGTTGGTAGCAATATGACACAAGTATCCGATCAGCGCATGATGGTGGGACTGGATATCGGCACTTCCAAGGTGGTCGCCATTGTGGGCGAGGTTTCCGCTGATGGCGAACTCAATATTGTCGGTATCGGTTCCCATCGCTCTACTGGAATGAAAAAGGGTGTGGTGGTGAATATCGAATCCACCGTGCAATCCATCCAGCGCGCGGTGGAGGAGGCGGAACTGATGGCGGGTTGTGAAATTCACTCCGTATATGCCGGCATCGCGGGCAGCCATATTCGCAGCCTGAACTCCCACGGTATTGTCGCCATCAAGGACCGGGAGGTGACCCAACAGGATCTCGACCGGGTGATAGATGCGGCGCGGGCAGTCGCTATTCCGGCGGACCAGAAGATTCTGCACACGCTTCCCCAGGAGTATCTGATCGATAACCAGGAGGGAGTGAAAGAACCTCTGGGCATGTCCGGGGTGCGCCTGGAGGCGAAAGTGCACCTGGTCAGCGGTGCGGTCAATGCCGCGCAGAATATTGAAAAGTGTATTCGCCGCTGTGGACTGGAGGTTGAGGATGTCATTCTGGAGCAACTGGCTTCCAGTTATGCAGTGCTGACCGAGGATGAGAAAGAGCTGGGGGTGTGCATGGTGGATATCGGCGGGGGCACTACCGATATCGCCGTATTTACCGGCGGTGCGATTCGTCACACCGGGGTGATACCTATCGCCGGGGACCAGGTGACCAACGATATCGCCATGGCACTGCGCACACCGACACCGCATGCAGAGGAGCTGAAAATCAAATATGCCTGCGCGTTGGCCAAACTTGCCCGGGAGGGCGAGACCATCAAGGTGCCGAGTGTAGGCGACAGGGCGCCCAGGGACTTGTCCCGGCAAGCGCTGGCGGAAGTGATAGAGCCCCGTTACGACGAATTGTTCACTCTGGTGCAGGCCGAACTGCGCCGCAGTGGTTTTGAGGACCTGTGCGCGGCGGGTGTGGTGTTAACCGGTGGCTCCCCGAAGATGGAGGGTGCTGTTGAACTGGCCGAGGAGATTTTCCATATGCCGGTGCGGCTTGCCGTCCCCCAGGGAATTTCCGGGCTCACCGATATTGTGAACAATCCAATCTACTCCACCGGGGTTGGATTATTGATGTACGCGATGCAGCAGGAAGAGGCCGCAGAAGGCAAAATGCCGCCCGCGCGCAACGAAAACCAATGGTGGGACAAAGTGAAGCACTGGTTTCGCGGCAATATGTAATAGCGTGCAACCAGAATTAGCCGCCCCGGGAGAGATTTTTTTCGGTGCGGCAGTAGAATTCGACATGAGCAAGAAAGGGGAACAGCAATGTTCGAACTAGTTGATAGTGTACAGGACAAACCTGTCATCAAGGTAATTGGTGTCGGCGGCGGCGGCGGCAATGCCGTGAAGCAGATGATTGCCAGCAGTGTGGAGGGTGTGGACTTTATCTGCGCAAACACCGACGCCCAGGCCCTGAAAGATATCCAGGCGCAAACCATTTTGCAATTGGGCAGTTCCATCACCCGCGGTTTGGGTGCCGGTGCCAATCCCGATATTGGTCGCCAGTCGGCTCTGGAGGATCGCGACCGGATTGCCGAGGTATTAAGCGGTGCGGATATGGTATTTATCACCGCGGGCATGGGGGGCGGCACCGGAACCGGCGGTGCTCCGGTGGTTGCCGAGGTCGCTAAAGAACTCGGCATTCTCGCCGTAGCGGTTGTCACCCGCCCGTTCAAGATCGAGGGGCGCAAGCGCACCGTGGTGGCCGAGGAGGGTATCCTCGAGCTGCGCGACAAGGTCGACTCGCTAATCACTATTCCCAACGACCGCCTGCTGGAGGTGCTGGGCAGCAAGATCACCATGAAGTCCGCCTACAAGGAAGCCGACAACGTATTGCTCGGTGCTGTGCAGGGCATTGCCGACCTGATGATCCGCCCGGGCATTATGAATGTGGACTTTGCCGATGTGCGCACCGTGATGTCCGAAATGGGCATGGCCATGATGGGTTCCGGTTCCGCTATCGGCGAAAGCCGCGCGCGCGAAGCCGCGGAAAAAGCCGTGCGCAGCCCGCTGCTGGACAATGTAAACCTGTCCGGTGCCCGCGGTATTCTGGTCAACATCATCACCGGCAGCGAAGAGTCCGGCTGCCAGGAGCTGACCCTGGGGGAGTATTCGGAAGTTGGAGAGATTGTGCAGGAGATCGCCTCTGACGAAGCCACCGTGGTGATTGGTACTGCGGTAGACGACAAACTCGGCGATGAGATGCGGGTAACGGTTGTTGCAGCGGGTCTGGGGGAGAGTACTCCGTCCTCGCGCCCGGCCAAAGTGGTGGACAACGGTCGCCGCGGGGAGGCCCGCGAGCCGGCTCGCGAGATGCGCGAACCCCACAGCGCCGCCGGTCTATCCTCGCGGGAGAGCGCAGATCCCCGCCCGCGCCTGGACGCCGAGCGCCCCAGACGCCCGGCACCGGCGCCGAGCCCGGCGGATACCGATATGGAATACCTGGATATTCCGGCCTTCCTGCGCCGCCAGGCCGATTGAGTGTCGGCACCGCAGGGGCTTCACTGCTCATGTCCATCCGGCCCCCGGGCCGGGTGCCGCCTCTGTGGTGAGGCTTTCCCGGACTCAGAACGGGTCCGGGAGGGCATTGTGTATCTTGAGACAGATCCTGGATCAAGGTCGAAAACTGAATCGGCCTCCCCCTTCAGCCCGGCTGGGCTTTTATAACCGGACGACTTAGCCGCCCCGTGCCATATTTCCCTGGCAATCCACGCTGTCGATGAATAATTAACAATTTTTTACAGCGCCTGCGGCACTCAAGCACATAGAATGTTGTCTTATTGCCAAATGATGTGGCGCTCCAATCCTTGCTTGATCTATCCTCAAAGAGTGGTAGCGGCGTGTTGAGATGACCGCCTGCCCTGAATTGGTATTGGCGTCGCAATTATGCTAGCATCGGCTGCTTGCCGCTTGGCCCACTGATGGGGGAAACACAGTTTCATGATCAAACAGCGCACGCTTAAGAATGCTATTCGCGCCACTGGTGTAGGTCTTCACTCTGGCAAAAAAGTGGTTCTCACCCTCAAACCCGCCCCCGTAGACAGCGGCATCGTGTTTCGCAGAACCGACCTGGACCCGGTGGTGGAGATTGAAGCCCTGGCGGAAAATGTGGGCGACACCCTGCTGTCCACAACTCTGGTGAAAGACGGTGTACGCATTGCGACTGTAGAGCACCTGCTCTCGGCAATGGCGGGGCTGGGGATCGACAATGCCATTGTCGAGCTGTCCGCCCAGGAAGTCCCCATTATGGACGGCAGCGCCGGTCCGTTTGTGTTTTTGATCCAGTCCGCCGGCATCCAGGAGCAGTCTGCACCGAAAACATTCCTGCGCATCAAAAAGCCGGTTACGGTAGAAGAAGGCGATAAAACTGCCAGCTTTGCCCCGTTCGACGGCTTCAAGGTGACCTTCACCATCGATTTTGATCACCCGGTATTCCAGGGGCGCAACCTGACCTCCTCGGTGGACTTTTCCAGTACCTCCTTCGTCAAGGAGGTGAGTCGTGCGCGCACCTTCGGTTTTATGCATGAAATCGAGTACTTGCGTTCCAAGGGTTTGGTGCAGGGCGGTTCCGTCGACAACGCCATTGTGATCGACCAGTACCGCATTCTGAATGAAGGTGGATTGCGGTATGAAGACGAATTTGTGAAACACAAGATTCTGGACGCCATTGGTGATTTGTACCTGCTTGGCACCAGCCTGATCGGTGAGTTTAAGGCCTTTAAATCCGGCCATGCGCTCAACAACAAGTCCTTGCGCCACCTGATGGCGCAGAAAGATGCCTGGGAAATGGTAACTTTCGAGAGCGAGCAGGAAGCGCCCATCTCCTACATAAAGCCAATACTGGCAGTTTGATCCCCTGACGGGAAGCGGGCATGATAGAGCCGCTTCTCTTTTGGCGGCAGCTGCACAGCTGGTGATTGGCGCGCTGTGCGCTGCAGTGCCGGGGCTCCTGGCAGGAATAATCAAAACTATAGAATGTTGACTTTCCCCCGCTTGCTATGAAAATCATTCTTGTCAACGAACGCGGCGCAACCCGAAGCTTCAATTTTGGAGGTTTGAGTAAAGCGCTGCTGGGGCTGTGCCTGCTCGGTCTCCCGGTGGGTGCCTTTTTACTCGGCACCAATCTGTCGGTGGTGGAGACCGACCTGTTCGATGCGCGCACTGCCAAGGCGTGGGAGCGGGCCCTGCGCAAGCAGCAGGAGGAAATCGGGGCGGCCGACCGGGCGGCGCGGGAGCAGCTGGTGGCGCTGACGGTAAAATTGGCGGAGTTGCAGGCGCGCCTCACGCGTCTCGATGCGCTGGGTGAGCGCCTCACCGCCGCCGCCAACCTGGATGAGGGGGAATTTCAGTTCGGCACCCCGCCGGCGCTTGGCGGTCCGGAAGACTCCCAGATAGCTGGTGCCTCCGAACTGCCCTACCAGTCCCCCGGATTCCTCGATGTGATCGATGACCTGTCGCAGCAGATCGATGACCGGCAGATGCAGCTCGAGATGCTCGAGTCCCTGATGGCGAACCTCAAGCTCGAGGACGAGCAGTTTATTGCCGGGCGCCCGATTACCAGGGGGTGGATGTCGTCCCGCTACGGTTATCGCACAGACCCCTTCACCGGGCGCCGCACCTGGCACAAGGGAGTAGATTTTGCCGGCAAAATGGGCTCCGATGTGGTCTCCGTCGCCGCTGGTGTGGTGACCTGGGCCGATGAACGGCACGGCTATGGCCAGCTGGTGGAAATCAATCACGGCAACGGCTATTCAACCCGCTACGGCCACAACAGCGCCCTCAAGGTCGGCCTTGGGGACGTGGTGAGAAAAGGGCAGGTCATTGCCCAGATGGGTTCCAGCGGGCGCTCCACCGGCCCCCATGTACACTTCGAAATCTTCAAGAACAATCGCGCCGTCGACCCGGCCAGCTATATCCGTCGCACCGGCAGATAGCAACTACGCTTCCCATACGCGCAAGTGCTGGCAACTGGTATCAGAGTTGCCAGCATCAGCGCCTTCCTGTTTACTTGCACCCCTCGCATAAAGGAGCGTCGGTGCAGCACACTGCCCAGCATTCGCACTGACAGTGCACATAAGATAAGTGGTTTCAAGACAATGATTGGCAAACTGATTAAATCGGTCTTTGGTTCTAAAAATGACCGCGAGCTGAAGCGCATGCGGCGGGTCGTGGACAAAATCAACGCGCTGGAGGGGGCGTTCCAGAAGCTGGATGACACGGCGCTGCGCGCCAAAACGGCACAATTCCAACAGCGCCTTGCGGACGGGGAAACGCTCGACCAGCTCTTGCCGGAGGCCTTCGCTGCGGTGCGTGAAGCCAGCCGCCGCACATTGGGCCTGCGCCATTTTGATGTGCAGCTGATCGGTGGCATGACCCTGCACGAGGGGCGCATTGCAGAGATGCGCACCGGTGAGGGCAAGACCCTGGTGGCAACCCTGCCCGCCTACCTGAATGCCCTGGAGGGCAAGGGGGTGCATATTGTCACGGTGAATGACTACCTGGCCTCGCGGGATGCCAACTGGATGCGCCCCGTATATGAGTTTCTCGGCCTGAGTGTGGGGGTGATTGTTTCCCAGCAGCACCCCGACGAAAAAAAAGCCGCCTACCAGGCGGATGTCACCTACGGCACCAACAACGAGTTCGGCTTCGATTACCTGCGTGACAATATGGTGCTGCGCAAGGAGGACCGCACCCAGCGCCCACAGAATTTTGCCATCGTGGACGAGGTAGACTCCATCCTGATCGACGAGGCGCGCACACCGCTGATTATTTCCGGTGCCGCCGAGGATTCCTCCCACCTGTATACCGCCATGAACAAGCTGGTGCCACAGTTGTCCCGCGCCGAGGAGGGAGGCGAGGGCCACTACACCGTGGACGAGAAGACCCGCCAGGTGGAGTTGACCGAACAGGGGCACCTGCTGATTGAAGAATTGCTGTCCCGTTCCGGCCTGATGAAGGAGGATGAATCCCTCTATGCCCCCGGCAACCTGGGGCTGCTGCACCATGTCCACGCCGCACTGCGCGCCCATGTGCTGTTCAGTCGGGATGTGGACTACATCGTACAGAATGGCCAGGTTGTGCTGATTGACGAGCACACCGGCCGCACCATGCCGGGGCGCCGCCTTTCCGAAGGCCTGCACCAGGCCCTGGAGGCGAAAGAAAGGGTACAGATCCAGAGCGAGAGTCAGACGCTCGCCTCCACCACGTTTCAGAACCTGTTTCGCTTTTACCCCAAACTGGCCGGCATGACCGGTACCGCGGATACCGAGGCATTCGAGTTCCAGCAGATTTACGCGCTGGATGTGGTGGTGATTCCCACCAACGTGGCGGTTTTGCGCGAAGACCGCAATGACCTGGTGTACTTGAGCAAAGAGGAGAAGATGGAAGCCATCATCGAGGATATCAAGCACTGCCGCGAGAAGCAGGCGCCGATCCTGGTGGGTACCGCCTCCATCGAAACTTCCGAGGAGATGTCGCGCCGGTTGCAGAGAGCCGGTATCAAGCACCAGGTGCTAAACGCCAAATATCACGAACGCGAAGCGCATATTATCGCCCAGGCGGGCCGCCCCGGAACCGTCACCATCGCCACCAATATGGCCGGCCGCGGGACCGATATCGTGCTCGGCGGCAACTGGGAGGCCGAGGTGGCAGCGCTCGGCCAGGAGCAAGGCCGGGAACTCAGCGAGGCCGAGATTGCCGCGGTGAAGGAAGACTGGCAGAAGCGCCACGACCAGGTCATTGAAGCGGGGGGCCTGCATATTGTCGGCACCGAGCGCCACGAGTCCCGCCGCATCGACAATCAGCTGCGCGGTCGCGCCGGACGCCAGGGCGATCCCGGTGTCACCCGTTTCTACCTCTCCCTGGAAGACAACCTGATGCGTATCTTTGCCTCAGACCGGGTCAAACACTTTATGCAGATGCTGGGTATGGAGCGCGGTGAGGCTATTGAGCACCGCATGGTCTCCAATGCCATTGAAAAGGCCCAGCGCCGCGTTGAGGGTCGCAATTTCGATATCCGCAAGCAGCTGCTGGAATACGATGATGTGGCCAATGACCAACGCCAGGTGATCTACGGCCAGCGCAATGAACTGCTGGAAGCGGACAGCATCAGCGATACTATCACTGCCATTCGCTCGGATGTGGTGAACGGAATGATTTCCGCCTCGGTGCCGCCCCAGAGTGTGGAGGAGCAGTGGGATATCCCTGCGCTGGAGCAGCAGCTGGCCGGAGAACTGAGCATTGAACTGCCGGTGCAGCAGTGGCTGGATGCGGACCGCACCCTGCATGAAGAGAGTCTGCGCGAGAAGATCGTCAGTGCGGCCCAGGAGGCCTATGTGGGTAAAGTGGCGCGGATCGGCGAATCCTCCGGCGATGCCAACCTGATGCCCACCATAGAGCGGCAGATTATGCTGCAGGTGCTGGACCAGCTCTGGAAGGAGCACCTCTCCAGTATGGATCACCTGCGAGCGGGCATCGGCCTGCGCGCCTACGCCAACAAGAACCCCAAGCAGGAGTTCAAACGCGAGTCTTTCCACCTGTTCCAGAGTATGCTGGAAAATCTCAAGCACGAAGTGGTGCGCATCCTCGCCCATGTGGAGCCCATGACCCGCGAACAGATGGAGGAGATGGAGCAGCGCCGCCTGGAGGAGCAGCGCAGGCAACAGTTGGAGTTGCGCCACGCCCAGGCCTCGGCACTGGGGGAGAGCGCGCCACAGCAACAAGCCACTCCTGCCCGCCGCGGACCCAAAGTGGGCCGCAACGACCCCTGCCCCTGTGGCTCCGGCAAAAAATTCAAGCAGTGCCACGGTAGGCTGGCTTCCCCCACCCAGAGCTCCTAGTCCTGTTGATGAGAGCATCTGGCAAGCCAGTGAAAACCCCCTGCCATTTGGCGTGGGTTTTTTGGTAATCAGGGAAGCATAATCTGCGGATTACAATCTTTATACCGCAGAAACCATCGAAAAAGACTTGCCAGACGCCCGGATCACTTTGATAATGTCGCTTTTTATGCCCCGGCCAGGCCCTGCAAGCCCTGCGCCGGGGCGGCCCACGAGTGTGACCGCCATGGCCCAATCACCACTGCCCCCCGTGAAAGGGGTTCGCCTTGCCAGCGTTCCCGCCGGTCTCCAGGACTGGCAGCGCGATGACCTGCTGCTGGTCGAAATTGACAAAGGCGCCGCTGTTTCTGCTGTGTTTACACAAAATCCCTTTGCTGCAGCGCCGGTGGTGGTGGCCCGGGAACACCTCCGCCGGGGGCGGATTCGCGCCCTGCTGGTGAATGCCGGCAACGCCAATGCCGCTACCGGGGCGCACGGGCTCGAGGATGCACGGGCCTGCTGTGCCGCCGTGGCCGAGACCCTGGCCGTGCGCCCGGAACAGGTGCTGCCTTTTAGCACCGGCGTCATCGGCGAGCACTTGCCGCTGCAGAAACTGTTGGACGCTATTCCCCCAGCCGCCGCGCAGTTGTGCCAGCGGGGCTGGGATTGCGCCGCACAGGCAATCCTCACCACCGACACCCGCGCCAAAACTGCCAACCGTACCCTGGAGATCAACGGTGAGCAGGTTACCGTTACCGGCATCGCCAAGGGCGCCGGCATGATCCAGCCGAATATGGCCACCATGCTCGCCTATGTCGCCACCGATGCCGCCATTGCCCAGTCCTTGCTGGATACTCTGGCGAAAGAGGCGGTGGGGGCTTCCTTCAATCGCATCTGTGTGGACGGGGATACCTCCACCAATGATGCCTGTGTCCTGATTGCCACGGGTGCGGCGGGCGGGCCGGATATAACACCCGGGGATGCGGGTTATCGCGCCCTGCGCCAGGCCATCACAGAGGTCCATATCGCCCTCGCCCAGGCGATCGTGCAAGACGGAGAGGGGGCCAGCAAGTTTGTCACCGTGCAGGTGACGGAGGCGAAAAGCCCCGAGGAGGCCCTGGCGGTGGCTTTTGCCGTGGGCCGCTCGCCGCTGGTCAAAACCGCCCTCTACGCCTCGGACCCCAACTGGGGGCGGCTGGTGATGGCCATTGGCAATGGCATACGGGGCGGATTGGATACCCGGCGGGTGCATATCTCCCTGGACGAGGTAGCGGTGGTGGAGGCTGGCAGCCGCGCCCCGGGCTACCGGGAGGCCCAGGGCGCGGCGGTGTTCGCCAAAGCGGCCTTTACCATCCATATTGCACTGGGCCGCGGCCACTGCAGTGAACATATCTGGACCTGTGACTTCTCCCACGGGTATGTCACCATCAATGCCGAATACCGATCCTGAGGAGTTGCCGTGGAGGAAACCGTGCATGTTGCCGTCGGGGTGGTGGTGCGCAGCGACGGCAAAATCCTGATCGCCCGCCGCCCCCGGCACCAGCATATGGGGGGGTGCTGGGAGTTTCCCGGTGGCAAGGTGGAAGCGGGGGAAAGTGTCCAGCAGGCCCTTTGCCGCGAACTGCATGAGGAAGTGGCCATCGCAGTGCGCACACTGGAGCCGCTGGTGGCCATCCGTCATGCCTACCGGGAAAAAACCGTGTTGCTGGATACCTGGCAGGTTACGGCGTTTTCCGGCCAGGCTGAGGGCCGGGAGGGCCAGGAGATTGCCTGGGTGGCATTGCGGGCACTGGACCAGTACCACTTTCCCGATGCCAATCGGGGGATAATCACTGCGCTCAAAAGGGCGCGACCGGACACGGCACACAGCGCCCGGGGACGGTAATCCAGCCGCTTGTGAACCAGCTTGTACTTGGCTAGTGTCTGGGCTGGTCCGGGCCTGGTCCGGCCCCCGGCACCTCGCCGCAGACCGGTTCGCCCGCTATCCTGTGCCCTTCACTGGCCCATTCGCCCAGGTCGATCAACTTGCAGCGCTCGCTGCAAAACGGCCTGAAAGGAAACCGGTTACTCCACGCGATGGGTGTCTTGCAGGTGGGGCAGTTACAGGTGGGGTCGGCTTTGAGTTTGTTCATGGAGACTAGGATACCGGTAATTGGTGGGCTGGTCATCTGAATGTGCGCCCCGGTGGTTAGGGTGTGGTAGCGGCCAATTGCAGATAGCGGTTGTGCAGGGTTTCCACCTGGGCCTGCAATGCCGTCAACCCGGCCGAATTGTCCAGTACATCGTCGGCTTGTGCCAGGCGCTGTTCCCGGCTCAGTTGCGCTGCCATGACCTTGCGGACATGCGCCCCGGAACAACTGTCCCTGGCGCTGGCGCGGGCAATCTGCAGGGATTCGGGCAGGTCGATCACACAGATCCGGTCTACCAGCTGGTCCTGGCCCGACTCTATCAGCAGGGGGGATTCCAGAATGGCGTAGGGCCCCGGGCTTCGGTTGAGTGCGGTGCTGATTTCCTCCCGGATCAACGGGTGCAGCAACTGCTCCAGCCAGGCCCGCTCGGCGGGATCGTCAAATACCCGGGTACGCAGTGCGGCCCGGTCCAGGGCGCCGTTTTCAAGCAGTATGGCGCCACCAAAGTGCCGGGCGATCTCCTCCAGGGCCGGTTGGCCCGGCTGCACCACCACCCGCGCGGCCCAGTCCGCATCCACAACAGGAATACCCAACGCGCGGAAGCACCCGGCAGCGGCCGACTTGCCGCTGCCGATACCACCGGTCAGGCCAACCCTAAGCAAGGTATTGTCTCCCCTGGCGAAACCTGGAGCCCAGTGTACGGCAAGTTGGTGGGTCTGCCCAAGGGCACCACAGGGGCATCAGTGGCCGAGGCCGGCAAAGTTCAGGTACCAGTGCAGGATCCGGTCTCCCCACAGCATGGCAATCCAGCCGGCGCCCGCCAGGTAGGGGCCAAAGGCCATGGGCAGGTTGCGGTCGCGCCCCGCCACCAGGCTCCAGGTGATCCCGACTACAGCGCCCACCGCTGCCGAGAGCAAAATCACCATAGGCAGCACCTGCCAGCCAAACCAGGCTCCGATGGCGGCCAGGATCTTGAAGTCCCCGGCGCCCATGCCCTCCTTGCCGGTGGCCAGCCTGAAGCCGTGAAACACCAGCCACAGGGCACTGTAGCCCGCCGCGGCCCCGATCACCGCATCTTCCAGGGGCACAAACAGGCCCTGGAGGTTGATCAGCAGCCCGGCCCACAGCAACGGCAGGGTAATACTGTCCGGCAGCAGCTGCTTGTCGAAGTCGATACCGGTCAGGGCCACCAGGGCCCAGGTCAACCCACAGCCCGCCAGGGCCTGCCAGGAAAAGCCCAGCTGCCAGACCACGACCGCAGTCAGGGCCCCGGTGATCAGCTCCACCAGGGGATAGCGGACGGAAATGGCAGCAGCGCAGGCGCCGCAGCGGCCGCACAAAAGCAGATAGCTGATCACCGGGACGTTTTGCCAGGGTTTGATTTTCGCTCGGCAGTGGGGGCAGCGGGAGCGGGGCTGCATCAGATTGAATGGAGTGGCGAGGGCTTTCTGCTCCGCAGCATCCAACTGGAGATCAAAGTAGCGGAAACACTCCCGTTTGTAGTCCCGTTCCATCATCTCAGGCAAGCGGAGAATCACCACATTGAGAAAACTGCCGATCAGCAGACCGAAAATAAAAGCGCCACTTGGGAGCAGAGCCGGGTGTGCGGTTAGGATATCGAGCATGGGAAGTTTGTCTTACACCACCTGGCCGAGCTGGAAAATGGGGAGATACATGGCGATCATCAGACCACCGACCAGGATACCCAGTACTGCCATAATCATCGGCTCCAACAGGGTGGTCAGGTTGTCCACCATATTATCCACGGCCTCTTCGTAGTAATCGGCCGCCTTGCCCAGCATTTCATCCAGCGCTCCGGACTCTTCGCCGATGGCAGTCATCTGCACCAGCATGGTTGGGTACAGATTGGATGTCCTTAAGGCCGCATTCAAAGGGATACCGGTTGCCACGGCGTCGCGTATTTTCAGTGTCGCTTCTTCGTACACGCTGTTACCTGTGGCACCGGCAACGGATTTCAGGGCATCAATCAGGGGAACGCCTGCGGCAAAGGTGGTTGATAAGGTGCGGGCAAAACGGGCTGAAATGGAATTGTAGGTAATATTGCCAAGAATGGGGAGCCTTAAGATCAGGCGGTCGAAGAATTCGGCAACGCGTTTATTGCGCTTTTTGGCTTCCAGCGTGCCGCCAATACCGATCACAACACAAATCAGGGCGAGAAACCAGTTGGCCTGCATCCACTCGGACATCCCCACTACCAATTGTGTAAATGCCGGCAAGTCCGCTCCAAAATTGGAGAAGGTTTCGGCAAACTGCGGTACTACTTTGATCAGCAGAATCGAGGTTACGATAATGGCAACCACAATCACGGCGAGTGGGTAGGTCATGGCCTTTCTGATCTTTGCCTTCAGGGACTCGGTTTTTTCCTTGTAGGTGGCAATCCGGTCCAGCATGGTTTCCAGCGCGCCGGACTGCTCCCCGGAAGCCACCAGGTTGCAGAAAAGGTTGTCAAAATAAAGCGGGTGTTTGCGCAGGGCTTCGGCAAATGCGGTGCCGGAAGCCACATCGTCGCGGATATTGAAAATCAAGGCCTTCACGCCCTGGTTGTCCAGGCCATCGGCGACGATCTCAAAGCTCTGTACCAGCGGCACCCCTGCTTTCACCATGGTGGCCATCTGACGGGTAAACAGGGCGATATCCGCGGGCTTGACTTTTTTCTTGCCGCCGCCGAACAGCGGTTTGGGTTTCTTCTGCACGCGGTTGGCAATAATGCCCTGCTTGCGCAATTGCGCCTTGACCAGCGCCGGGCTGGTGCCGCTGATCTCCCCCTGGACCTTGGCCCCTTTGCTATCCACGCCTTTATAGAGGTAGGCGACCGCTGTGGCGTTGGCCATAAATGCTTTTCCTGCTTGTTATTTCACTGTGGCAATCAATATTCCGGCACAAAGCGCACTGTGGGATGCCAGGGTCTTGCGCCGGCGGCCAGGTGATCCTGTGGATACACTGTGGCCTATCCAGCACCCCTCTTTGCGGCAGAAGATGCAATTGAGGCTAGGGTTAATCCCCGGTCACCCGATTGGCCTCCTCCAGGCTGGTAATGCCCATAACCACTTTGCGCAAAGCCGAGGTCCTCAGGTTGTTGAAGCCCTCCTCGCGGGCCTGGTCGGCAATCTGAATCGAGTTGCCGCCCTCCATTATAATTCTGGAGATGCCATCGGTAATGCGAACCACTTCATACACCCCCACGCGGCCCTTGTAGCCTTTGGAACAGTGCTCGCAACCCACCGGCTGGAACAGCGTCCAGGTGTTTTTGGGGAGGGTCACTGCGGCAAAGCCCTCTGCCTCCAGTACCTCATGTGGCAGTGTGACGGGTTTTTTGCACTCATTGCACAGCCGCCGCGCCAATCGTTGGGCGATAATCACACTCACCGAAGTGGCGATATTAAAGGTGGGCACGCCCATATTCATCAGGCGCGTGAGGGTTTCCGGGGCCGAGTTGGTGTGCAGGGTGGACAACACCAGGTGCCCGGTCTGTGCGGCCTTGATGGCAATCTCGGCGGTTTCCAGATCGCGGATCTCCCCCACCATCACGATATCCGGGTCCTGGCGCAGGAAGGAGCGCAGGGCCTCGGCAAAGTCCAGTCCCACCTTGGCGGAGACATTCACCTGGTTGACCCCTTCCAGGTTGATTTCCACCGGGTCTTCCGCGGTGGAGATATTGCGTTCCGGGGTGTTGAGAATATTGAGCCCGGTGTAGAGGGACACGGTTTTGCCGGAACCGGTGGGGCCGGTCACCAGGATCATGCCCTGGGGCTGGGCCAGGGCGTCCATATACAGTTGTTTTTGCTCCTCTTCATAGCCCAGCGCATCGATACCCAGTTGGGCGGAAGAGGGGTCCAGAATCCGCAGCACGATCTTTTCTCCCCACAGGGTGGGCAGGCTGTTGACACGAAAATCGATGGCCTTGGATTTTGACAGCTTCATCTTGATACGCCCATCCTGGGGCACGCGCCGTTCGGAGATATCCATTTTTGACATTACCTTCAAGCGTGCGGAAAGGCGGGGTGCCAACTGGATGGGGGGTTTGGCCACTTCGTGCAGTACGCCATCGGTGCGGAAGCGGACCCGGTAGGTTTTTTCGTAGGGTTCGAAGTGAATATCCGAGGCGCCGCTGCGTATCGCATCCAGGAGTACCTTGTTCACAAAGCGTACAACAGGGGCCTCGTCACCGCCGGGTTCTTCGTCATCCCGCGCCGGCTCGTCGCTGCCTACCTCCAGGGCGTCCAGCGCTTCGTCGTCCATGCCCTCCAGGCCCGCACCCATATCGCTGTTATGGGACAGGTAACTCTCGATGGCTTTCGCCAGCTTGTCCGCCTCCACCAGCACCGCGTCGGTACTGAGGCCGGTATTGAAATTGATTTCATCCAGCCCCGCCAGGTTGGTGGGGTCTGCCACGGCCACAAACAGGCGGTTGCCGCGCTGGTACAGGGGCAGCGCAAAGTGTTTGGCGATCAGTTTTTCATCGACGACTTCCCTGGGGATCAGCCCAAAGTTGTAGCTGCCAAGCTCAAACAGGGGCGCGCCAAAGGCCTGGGCGGCAATTCTGGCAAGCTCGCGGGCCTTCACCAGTTTCGCCTCCACCGCATGCTGGGCAAAAGTCTGGTTTTCCCGCCGCGCCGCCTGGGTGGCGGCAGTGGCCGTGGTTGCGTCGATAACCTGGTCGGCCACCAGGCGTTTGGCCAGGCCGCTGAGGGGGGGAGCTGTCATGGAATACACCGCTGCAAAAGTTACTCAACCCTTGATAAAGAGGAGCGCCACTTTACCCCATTACTTCTGAGCGAGGGGCCAAAGGTCAAGGCCAAATATAGCGAAAGAACCCCTATCAGCCAAACCAAACTGTATTGGCCGTTAGGTAAAATATAAAATCAATTCGTTAAATATTGACAAATTTTGTCACTGATGGATGATTCTGGTCAGCTCTTGCTTGACGGGAAACGGTCGTAGACAGGATAAGTGATACAGGTCCCATTTACGCTAAAGGCCCGAGAGTTTCGCTTGCTGAAATTGGCACAATCCTTGTATCTTGTTTTGTGATTTCCTCACGGGATTCACCTTAATGACAAGCTTGTATGGAGACGGTTACAATGAAAAAGCAACAGGGTTTTACTTTAATTGAATTGATGATTGTGGTGGCAATTATTGGTATTTTGGCAGCGGTGGCATTACCTGCTTATCAGGATTACACCAAGCGCTCTCATGTTTCCGAGGGCCTTGCGCTCGCTTCCGGAGCTAAGGCCGCTGTTCAGGAATATTATTCTTCACAGGGAGCCTGGCCCGCTACCAACTCTGCTGCGGGGTTAGATTCGGCAGCCAAAATAAAAGGGAATGCAGCCACTTCGTTAACAGTTGGCGCTAATGGTGTGATTAGCGTTACCTTTAACTCTAAGGTTGCTGGTACTAGTGCGAATACTCTACAGTTGGTTCCCACCGACGAGGGAGGTTCAATTGCCTGGGCTTGTAGTGGTAGTGGTACTACTATTAACGACAAGTACTTACCTGCGCGCTGTCGTGGTTAATGGGAGCCTGATTTAAACTGGTTTCAATTGGGTTAAGTGGGCGCCATTGTGCGCCCATTTTATTTTGTAGCGCTGTATCGTATGTCTGATTTAAAGAAGGCTGTTTTATTGTCTTTCAGTTTGGTTTTCTCCTGCTGGATTTCCTTTGTGTGCTTTCAGCTTTTTAATGGAGGAAATATTGGGGTAGAAACCTCCTCGGAAACCCTGGATAGGGTCTGGGAATATTTCACAGTTTTTCAATTCAGTAAAGATATAGCTTGTTTTGTCTTTGTGCAGTTTGGCCTATGCCTGGTTTGGGGATCTATAATTCTGTTTTCTGGTTGGGGATTAAAATTTTGCATTCCTGCTCTTGGGTGGGGGGTGGCTTTATTCATCATGTTAGCGCTTTCCGCTGGCATTATCTTATCGCTTAATAGTATCTTATATCCCCTTTCTATATTTACCTTCCCGATAGCAAGCTTGCCCGTTTTAAATATAATTCTGTTTTTTTCTATAATTACACTCCTGGTGCTATTCCTCTTTGGGATTCGTATAGTATTTGGGGTTCGAGTTTTTTTGGGCATTCCGGTCGTATTGGTCGCCTTTTTCGCTGTTGAAATGTATGGCCAATTTGATGTTTCTGGGAATGCACAAATAGAGAAAGATTCAAAGCCAAATGTATTCATAATTGGTGTGGACGCAATGCGTCCTGATAAACTCGGTTACTTTGGTGCCGAGTATAAATTAACCCCTAATATTGACTCCCTGTTAGAGCAGGGCGAGGTTTTTAGTCGGGCCTATACCCCGGTTGCACGAACTCAAGTGGCTTGGTCTGGAGTTTTGACTGGTAAGTACCCGCTGAATAATGGGGTTAGGTTTAATCTCATGGAGAATGAATATATCCAAAAGGAAAGTTTTATAACGTTTGATTTGACTAAGTCTGGTTATAGGACAATTTGGGCTTTAGATGAACGAAGGTTTAACAATATTGATGAGTCTTATAGCTTTGATAAAGCTCTCGGGCCAAAAGTAGGGGCTGCTGACTTTGTTATTACCTATCTATCTGATAACCCGTTGGTGAATCTTCTTGGGGGCTCTTTTCTTGGGGATTATATTTTTCCATATATCTATAATAATCGGGGAAATTTTATAACATACGTTCCCTATAACTTTAATGATGAGATTGTAAGCGCTGTGGGTGAGGGAGGCGGGGCTGTATTTGTTGCTGCCCACTTTTGTTTGCCACATTACCCATTCTTAAACAATTTGATGCCTGATCTTGAGAGAGATTATCCAGGAATCCGCGAGAAAGCTGAGTTTGGTTATTTATCTATGCTTAGATTGGTGGATAAACAAGTCGGGGATTTAATTGAAAAACTCTCTAAGGCGGGGGCATTAGATAATGCACTTGTTTACTTGATTTCTGACCATGGGGAAAGTTTTCATGTGGCTGAAGACGGACTTATTCAAGGAAATCCAGCGGCAGTTTTCACTACAAACATCGGGGGGCATGGTACAAGTGTCTTGCTGAAATCTCAGAGTCAGGTTGTTTTGGCTAAAATTCGATTTAATAAGGGGGTTCCGAAGTCGCCAATTTTAAGGGTAAATGAAAGATTGTCTTCATTAGTGGATATTGCACCGGATATATTTTATGAATTGAATCTTGATTGGGATGATGGCCGCTTTGATGGTTTGCCCCTTTCTGAGAGTATTAAGGACAGAGTAATTTATTTGGAAAGTTCGTATTCTATAAATGCTATCAGCGGAAGTAGGGTTGATGCCGTTGCGGCGTTGAATGATGCCATTGATGGCTATCGAGTTGGCAAAGATGGCCGACTGTATTATAGTAAATCCACTTACCCAGAAACCTTAAAAGCTAAGCAAAGAGCTGCTATCCACAACGATTCACTGGTTGCGATCTTTCCTGACGAAAAGAATTATTTCTTTTATGTGGACCTGAAGGAAAATAAATGGTGGCCAGGAAGTGTGGATACTCCTTTCGATATTGGAGGAAAAAACTGGCGTTTGCCACTTTTGAAACTATGTGAATTTTATAGGAATGACCCTTATTTTGATAATCAAGCTATTTGTAACAGATTAACCGGTAAAAATCACTGATAAGCCGGTTTGAAAAATTCGTTTTTGAGATTGGTTAGGTTTTTTATTGGTTGGTTGAAAAGGTTGATTTAAATGCTTGGTAGTGTTTGAGAGCAAAGTAATGATACATAAACCTAGCTATTGCCTAAATCATGAAAAAATAGGTTATTATCCTCCGTTGTCGTCGTGATGCTGGAGAACATTGCTATTTAGTCTTGAAAACACAAAATCAAGAAAAAATCCCCTGTAAAAACCACACCCTGGAAGTCAGATCCTGAAAGACCCAGTAGAGCCCGCCGTTTTCGCCTTTCGCCATATAGTAATTCCGCCCGTGATGGCCGTGTTGCCACCAGTTACCATCGATCCGCTCCGGGCCCTGCAGCAGGTGCAACTCTCCACGGTAAAACAGCTTGTGGCCGCGGTGCACTAATGGGCTGGGGCGGGGCAGCAGCCAGTTGGGGCGGGGGGGATGACAAGGCGGAGGTGGGGGGCGCTTTTGCGCGCAACTGCCAGGCAGGGGCGGTATCCCGGCGCGCTGCCAGGCCCGCTCGGGCAGGCCGCCGTCCTTCAAGGCAATCGTGGACAGGGCCTGGTGACCCAGGCGGGCTTTGAGTTTGTCCAGCAGTGCCTGGCCGCCTTTATCAAGCAGTGCTTCTGTTTCCCGTGCCAGGGGCTCTGGCTGGCTGCACACCAGGCGCAGTGTGCGCACCGGGTGGGCAGGCGCTGCTTTTGTCAGTTGCAGCCTGGTTAATGTCAACAGGCGCTGGGGTGCCAGCGGAGCGCGGGGAGAGCACAGGTGGCGCTGCAGTGACTCGCACACTGCCCTGAGCAGGCGGCTGGCAGGAAACGGCAATTGCTCGCGGTTTTCTAGCGGTGTGCGAAGATACAGCACACTATGGCACCGGGCAGGGGGGTGATCGCCGTAGGCCGAATAATGCCGGCTGCCGTTTAGACGGGTGAGATGCTCCACAAAGGAGCGGCCAAAGCGGGAATTCAGCTCGGACAGGGGCATGGTGCGTAACTGACGCACCCGCCGGATACCGCAGGCATAGAGTTGGGTAATGGTGCGATGGTCGCAGTCGAGGAGTTTACTCGGGGCACTATCGATCCACTGTTGCCACTGTTGCGGGCTGGGCGCGCTATGGGTGTGTGCCAGCCACCGCCGGTGCGTTGGCAACTGGCTGAGCAGGCGCGCGGCACTGGGGTTGTGGCCGAGGCCCATGGACCCGTTGAGGTTCATCTGTTCCAGTGCCTGTTGCACTTGATCCAGCAGGGCCCTGAGCCCGCCGCGGGTTTTCAGGCAGCCACTCAAATCCAGCAGCAGGCAGGCCGGGCGGCAGCCCCACTGGGCCACTTGCGCCAACTGTTGCTGCTCCTGTGTCCGGTCCCGTTGCAGCAGTGGAAGACTACTAGTGCGCGCGCAGGCGGTGGCGCTACTGAGCCCCACGGCCACACCGCACTCTGCAGCGGGGCGGTTGCGGGCAACAATCCGCTGCTGTTCGACCACCGCCAGAGCCCCGCTCTGTTCCCCCTTTGTGGGGGTGGGATTGCGGGCTTCCAGGGGCAGTGTGGGCAATTGAATACAGAGCCAGAGCATGGCAGCGTCCGCGTTGTTGCCAGCTCAGTGCAGCGACTGTGCCGGGTGGGCGGCGCGGGCCAAATACAGGCGCTGGCCACTGGCAACACCGGGTTGTTGCAGCCGTTCCAGGACCAGCCGCTCGCCGTCGCTGTGCAGTTGCAGGCGCAGCCCGGCGGGGGAGGGGCTGAGCGATTCGGTGTGGGGGCGGAAATGAAAGTGCAGGCAGTTTCCACTGCGGGCGGCCAGTTGCAGGCGCTGCAGGTGTTTGACCGTGAAGGTGTGGTGGCCCTGCCAACTGACCAGGGCCGCGCAACTGCCGGAGCAGAGGGATTGCTCGATCGCCCAGCGGGTGTCTTGCGGCCCGCGGGGGTGCACCAGCCACAGCTTGTCCAGCGCAATGCCGCTGCGGGCAAGGGCGGGGGCAAAGGGGGTCCAGGGCGGGTTGACCAGCAGTACCTGTCCACCGCGCCGGGTCAGCCGGGCGAGGGTGGGCAGCAGCAGGGAGAATTCACCAATCCCGGCTTCCCCCGGCAGCAGTTCGGTGCTGGCACCGAGGGGCCAGCCGCACTGCGGGAGCAGGGCATCCAGGCTGGCGTAGCCGGTCGGGACAGCGGTGCGTTCGCACACTTTAGTTGTCAGTGGGCTATCCCCGTCCATGGCCCGGTATGCCGGCTGGCTGTCCAGGTTGCAGCCCTGCTGTAGAGTGATTGTGCTGTCCAAGTTTCCCTCCTCAATCCCGGCCCCCGCCCCAATGCAGGAGATGGGTTGTGTTTTTATACAGTAGTACTGTGAATTTATACAGTAATTGTCGATTGACCGCAAGTGCCGGCAGGGTGGATCGCCACTTTTTTGCCCAGAGCAAACCCGCTATGATTCCGTCCCTTTACCGATTGCGGATGCTTCTATCTAAGGGGGTACAGTGAGTATCAAGTCCGACAAGTGGATTCGCCGGATGGCCGAGCAGTACGGCATGATCGCGCCTTTTGAGCGGGGCCAGGTGCGCCAGGGAAAGGCGGGTGAGCGGCTGATCTCCTACGGCACCTCCAGTTACGGCTACGATGTGCGCTGCGCGGGGGAGTTCAAGATCTTTACCAATGTGCACTCCGCCACGGTGGACCCGAAGACCTTTGACGAAAACAGTTTTGTGGATGTGGAGGGGGATTACTGCGTGATCCCGCCAAACTCTTTCGCACTGGCACGCACGGTAGAATATTTCCGTATCCCGCGCTCGGTGCTCACCATCTGCCTGGGCAAGTCCACCTACGCCCGCTGCGGTATCATTGTCAATGTAACCCCGCTGGAACCGGAGTGGGAGGGGCATGTCACCCTGGAATTTTCCAACACTACCAACCTGCCGGCCAAGATCTACGCCAACGAGGGTGTGGCGCAGATGCTGTTCTTCGAGTCCGACGAAGTGTGTGACGTTTCCTACGCAGACCGCGGTGGCAAGTACCAGGGCCAGCGCGGCGTTACCCTGCCGCGCACCTGAGGCCCCGCTCTACCGGGTTCAGGGTCCGCGATGTGGTCGCCTGCCCAGCGGGGCCCGGCGCACCAGGTGCCGGACCCCGGCCGTTTCAACCTAATAGCGATAGTAACGGCCGCGATAGCGGTAGTAATCCCTGCGCTTTCTCTCTCGGTCGTAGAGGTAGCCGGCGCCGGCGCCGATCACAGCACCTGCAGCGGTACCTCCGGGGCGCCCGCCGCTGATCAGCGCGCCCGTTACGGCACCGATGCCGACCCCAGTCCCGATACGGCGGTCCGTATCGCTCATATTGGCACAGCCCTGGCCCCCGAGGCCCGCAGCCAATACCGCGGCCAGGCTGAGATGTTTGATAACTTTGCGTCGCATAGACACCTCTGGCATAAGTTGATTGAGGGTTATGGAGTCGGCGGATAGGGCCGAACAACGTCGCAGCCAGTGTAGGGTGGGGCCATTGCAGCAACAAATTGTGCTCAATCCAGGGCCTGTTGGAGTACAAAATACGAGTCGGGCAGAAGAGGATTCACGGCCGCCCGATACCAGCGGGTTGATGAAATTGGGAATAGGGATGTGGCGAGATTATTATTCCACTGCCGAGGCGTGCTTTGCGGAGCAAAGCCCAATAAAAAGCGGGCCGTAATGGAGACTGGACTAACCCGGAAATAGGCCCACAGCGGGTGACCACTGGTCTGAATGATTTCAGCGAGGTGACAGCGGGAGTAGAGCCAGTCAGCTTAAAGAGGGAGCGGTCGAAATGAATTCGGCCGCAAATTATTTTTTACCGGATGATTTGACCCCCGCACTGAATTTCCCCGTCCCATTTTCTGCGCTGCTGCCTTACGGCGGGTCTGTGCCCACCGTACCGTAATGCAGGCCGCGCACTCAGTGGTCCCTGGTGTACACCTTTTCCCCTTCCACCCAGGTTTCCAGCACCTGCGCGCGCCAGATTGCCTGTGGGTCTATGGCAAAAATATCCCGATCCAGGAGGATAAAGTCGGCAAATTTCCCCGGCGTGAGGTTGCCGATCACCATTTCCTGGTGGCTCGCATAGGCGGCGTCCAGGGTGAAAGCGCGCAGGGCCTGTTCGAGGCTCATGGCCTCCGCCGCGCGCCAGCCCCGCTCGGGTGCGCCCTGGCGGTCGCGGCGGGTGACCGCGGCGTGCAGGCCGAAGAGCGGATTGGCCGGCTCCACCGGAAAGTCCGAACCGGCGGCAATGGGGGTGCCCTGCTTCAGCAGGGTCTGCCAGGCATAGGCGCCGGTCAGGCGCGCCTCGCCGAGGCGCGCGCCGGCCATATTTTTATCGCTGGTGGCGTGGGTGGGCTGCATGGAGGCGATCAGGTTGAGGCGCTGGAAACGGGGGATATCCTTCACCTGGAGGACCTGGGCATGCTCTACGCGGTGGCGGTGGTCTTTCTGGCTGCTGGCCTTGTGCAGGGTTTCCAGGTGGTTCAGCACGATATGGTTGGCGCGGTCGCCAATGGCGTGCACATTGATCTGAAACTGGTTATCGCTGGCAAGTTTTAGCAGCGACAGCATCTCTGCTTCCGGGTAGAGCAGCAGCCCTTTCTCTTGCGGGCGGTCGTGGTAGGGTTCCAGCAGCGCGGCACCGCGGCTGCCGAGGGCGCCATCGGCGGACAGTTTGATACTGCGCATATAGAGCCGCTCGGAGGGACTGCCGATATGCCCGGCACGCAGAAGTTTGGCGTAGTTTTGGCTGTTAACCGAGAGCATGGGGTACATCCGCAGGGGGATCGCGTTTTCCCGCGCGAGTTCCCGGTAGGCCTGCAGGGTCTGCTCGTTAATGCCGGCATCGTGCACGCTGGTCAGTCCCACAGCCAGCGCCTGCGCAAATGCATCCTGCAGGGATTTTTTATCCTGGGCCAGGGTGGGTTTGGGGATCACCCGCTGCAACAGGCCCATGGCATTGTCGATCAGTATACCGGTGGGTTCGCCGCTGGCATCGCGCAGGATTTCCCCGCCCTCCGGAGCCGCGGTGTGCCGGTCGATACCGGCGAGGCGCAGGGCTTTGGAGTTGGCCCAGCCCGCATGGCCGTCCACGCGTCGCAGCCAGATGGGATGGTCGATGTCCAGGGTATCCAGTTGTGTGCGGGTGGGAAATTGTTTGCCGGGCCAGGTGACCTGGTTCCAGCCGCGCCCGAGCAGCCACTCGCCGGGTGCCAGCTGTTTGGCATACTGCTTGATGGATACCCGTGCGCTGTCGAGCGATTGGTCGCGCAAATCCAGCATCCGGTTCAACTGACCGAGCCCCAGCATATGCCCGTGGGCGTCGATGAGCCCGGGCAACAGGGTTTTGCCCCCCGCATCGATTTTCTGTGCCTGGGGATACTGCCGGTTGAGCTGCTGAAAATCACCGCTTGCCAGTACCTTGCCGCGGTCAAAGGCCAGGGCGTTGAAGCGGACCAGGGCCCTGTCCGTTGTCTGGTACCCGGAAACGTTGTGTATCAGCGTGGTGGCCTGGGCACCCATGGAAGCGGCGGCCACCAGTGCGGCTGCCAGTGTGCGGAGAATCTGCATGGTGATTTGCCTTTCTGTTGGTCTTTTTGTGCGTATTGTATCTGTTTCACGGGCTGTGTGCCGCCTCTGCCCTCGGCACAGGGGCGCGCGGGTTTTTCCGGGCTCGCCGGCTCCCACAGGAGGGCTTTGGAAACTTGCTGACCAATAAATAAAAAAGGCCGCATGGGGGCGGCCAAAAGAGACTGAATAAAACGTGGGAGGGGTAATTAAAAAGTGTATCGGAGCGATGCGGAGAAGGTGCGCCCCGGCGCGGCATTGACCGACAGATCGCTGACCGCGTCGCGGCCCGCCACATTCAGGTAGGGCACATAGTATTTGTCGAACAGGTTGTTGACCGCCAGATTCACAGACAATTGATCCAACAGCTGGTAGCCCATCACCCAGTCCACGGTGCCAAAGCCGGCGGTTTCCGTCTCGTTGTCGTTGACCAGGTGCATGCGGTTTGCCCAGCGCAGCAGCAACTGGCTGGAGAGCCTGGTGCCGCTGTAGCTGGCCCCGACCACCCCGGAAAGCGGGCTGATACTGGTGAGATAATCGCCGGTAGCGTCGTCTTTGCCGTGCTGGTAGCTGGCGTTGGCAAACAACTCAATGGCCGCAGACAGGGACCAGCTGGCAGCGAGTTCCACCCCCTTGATGGTGACTGACTCGATGTTCTGGTACTGGTACTGTTCCAGGTCGTGGGAGAAATTGCCTGCGTCGTCGAATATCCGCGCACTGTTGATCAGGGCGGCCTGCAGAAAATCGTCGTACTTTGTGTAGAAAGCAGCGCTGCTGAAGGTCAGGGAGCCCCAGTGCCCGCGCAGGCCCAGTTCGAAGGTATCGCTGGTTTCGGGCGCCAGATCATCGGCGGGCAGTATCTGGTAAATGTAGTCCGAGAAGCGCTGCTCATGCTCGATATAGGCCAGATCGTAAGCCGGCACCCTGAAGCCCTGGCCGTACTGGGCAAAGGCGGACAGGTGCGTATTGATTCTGTACAGGGCGCCGAGGTTGAGAGAGAGGTTACTCTCCTCAATGGTGGTGTAGGGGGTGCCGTCCGATTTCAGGGCACCACCGGGATCCATGTCGTACCAGTCGTACCGGAGTCCCGGCGTGATCGTGAGCCGGTTGGCGGCAAGGGTTATCTCGTCGTTCAGGAACAGGCCGGCACGGCTTACCTCGTTTTGCGGGAATTTATCCGTGGTCAAATCCCGGGTGGTAGTCGTTTCCACTTCCCGGTACTGGTGAACGGTGCGGCGGCTCTCGGTGCGCTCCAGGTCCAGACCGTAGCCCAGGGTATGGGTGTCGTTGAGGGTGATGCTGGCATTGGACAGCAGGCCGAGGGTATCCTGGCGGTAGAGACCGGTTTCCCACATGTCGCGGATTTCGAATACGCCGAATTGGGGCGCATTGATATCCAGGCGTGCATACTGCTCGTCTTCCTGCTCTGACTCGTTGCGGTACAGGCTGATATTCAACTGGTCGTAGACGGCAGCGGGGGTTGCACTGTGATAGCGCAGCTGGTACGCGCGGGTTTCCCTGTTGGAAACGGTGTGTTCCTCAACGATGTTGTAGCCGAAACTGGCTAAGCCACGGAAGTTACTCAACAGACCATTGGCACGCCCACCCTCGGTTTCCTGCTGCCAGTGGTCGATACTGAAGCCGATAAAATCCTCGCCGCCCAGATTGTACCTGGCCTTGTACAGCAGACTTTCGGATTCAATCTGGAAGGGGATCCGGGTCTCATGGTAATTTTGCTGTTCCTCGCCGTCGCGGTAAGCCATCTGCAGCAGCTGTTCAAAATTGCCCGCGCGATGGGCCAGGGTGGGGGAGAGATGTGTCTGGTGGGTAATGCCGGTGTAACCGGTTTTCAGGGCGCCGCCGAACTGCGCCCCATCCTCCAGGTAGTCGCTGGCGTCCTTGGTGACAAAGACCACAATACCCGCCAGGGCATCGGAGCCATATAGGGAGGATGCGGCGCCCTTGGCCACTTCCACCTGTTTCAGGGTGTCCACCTCAATAAAGCCGCGGCCCACAATATCGTTCAGGCCATTTGCGCCATAGCCCTCATTGACCCGCATACCGTCCTTGATAATCAGCACGCGGTCTCCGCCCATACCGCGCACCAGGATATTCTGCGCACCGCCCACCACTCCGGTGACGTCGACGCCCGGCTCGTATTGAAACAGCTGGTTCATATCGTTGAGCTGCAGCTGTTCGATTTCATCATTGGTTACCACGGAAATACTGCCAGTAACGTCTTTCAGCGGCTTTTCCGCGCGGCCGCTGACAACAACCAGCTCCAGGTCATCGGCGGAGGGGGCGGGTGCAGTCTCTGCAAAGAGGTTGGAGGAGGAAGCCAAGCCCAGAAAGGCCGCTGCGAGTGGGCGAAGTTGCATGGTGTTGTCCTTGCGTTGTTTTTGCGCTTGCCAGCTGGCCAGGGTGGTGCGCCGGCACAGTGTCCACCGCGTTGGCCCGGTGTCAGCCCGGCCCCCAACAGGCCTTCCGTGACCTGTTGGGGGCCGCTCCCGAACTCTGCGCAACTGCGAGGAATCACTGGTGTTTCGGGGCCCGTGCCGGCGGCAAGCCGGCAGCGGCAGCTCTCTGTGCCGCAGCAAGCCCGCGACCTTTTTGGTTGCCGGGTTACCGGAAGCGGATTATAGGGAGGAGATAACAAATGTAAAGCTAAATGATAATCAATTTTAATTAGATTAAATTTGACCCTGCCGGATTGTTCAGGTACTTTTCGCGGCCTTTGCTACACAACGACAACAGCCGGGCTGGGGAGGCTTGCGGTGATTATTGCAACGATTGAAAACCTGATGGCGAATGTGGCCGATGTGCTGATGACCCCGGTGCTGCTCATGATCCTGGCTTTGTTTGTCTATGCCCTCTACGCCGCGGGGCGCTTTGTTGCCCTGTGGCTGCTGCGCCGCCGCAACGCCGCTGCCTATTGGTCGGCACTGAAACAGGGGCGGGCCGAGTGGCTGCCTGGGTATCAGGTACACAACTACTTTGTGCGTCACCCCACGGCCTGTGAGGACGAACTGGAGGTTTTTGCATTGAAGAAACTGGAGACGTTGCGTATGGCCACCCGCATTGCTCCCATGCTGGGATTGATTGCCACCATGATCCCCATGGGACCGGCGTTGCGTGCCCTGGCCGATGGCCATATCCAGGGCATCAGCGAAAACCTGATCATTGCCTTTGCCGCGGTGATCTGGGGGCTGGTGATTGCCACACTCACCTTCTGGCCCGCCTCGGTGAAAAAGCGCTGGTTTGCCGCTGAGCTGATCAATATCCGCAAGTTGAAGGAGTTGGCCTGATGCGCTTTCTGGATGAAGATGAAGAACTCAATCCGATTCTGAGCGCGGTCAACCTGATTGATGTCTTCCTGGTGATCATCGCTGCACTTTTGATTGCCATCGCGCAAAACCCTCTCAATGTTTTTTCCAGTGAAAAGGTCACGGTGATCAAGAATGCCGGCGAACCCAATATGGAAGTGATCGTAAAAGATGGCCGGGAGATTAGGCAGTACAAGTCCAGCGGTGAAATTGGTTCGGGCGAGGGCACTCGTGCGGGGGTTGCCTACCAGATGGCCGATGGCAGCCTGGTGTATGTACCGGAAGAAAAGGAAGCGCCTTCACTCAACAAAGCTACAGGGGGTAAATAGCCATGCTGAAGAACTATAGTCTGCGCCTGGCAGGTATGGCTCTGATCGCTCTTTGTGCTTTGACGGTAGAGGCCGGGGATACACCCAGTGTATTGCTGATGATGTCCAGTCACACTGCCAAAGCCAAGGGAGACCTGTTAACTGATCTGGCCGCGGACCAGCCGTTTACCCTGGAGATTTTTAACAGCAAGGGGAAGAGTGAAGAACAAATAGCGCAGGCCTGGGCCTCCTCAAGCCTGGTGATGCTCGATGGTATCAATCCGGCGCTGTCGCAGTTTATGTTTGGAAAATTCCAGCCAATGCTGGCTCAATATCCCAAAGTGCCGGTGATTTCTCTCGGGGATGCGGATAACGAATCCATGAATCAGGGACTGTCTACCAGGCAGCACAAGGCCATCGCTGCATACTTCAACAATGCCGGGCGCCAGAACTACCGGCACTTGTTGCAGTTTCTCTCCGCTGAGGTCTTCGGTCTCTCCGAGCTTGCTGTGGCGGACCCCATCACAATGCCGAAAGTGGGGTTCTATCATCCACGCCTGCCGCAGCTGGTGACCGATAATGAAGAGAATTTCTTTAAGTGGTTGCAGGCCTCCGGTGAGCAACTGGTCATTGCCCTGGCTATTCATCGCTCGGTGGTGGATTACGAACAGCAGCAGGTAGTCGATGCCCTTCTGAGTGGCCTGGAGGGAAAAGGGGCAAGAGCCTTTGGGTTTTTCTTTGAGGGTGAGGACTTGCCACTTGCTTACCCGGACCTGTTGCAGGATGAAGCGGGGCAAACCCGTATCGACCTGATGATCAACTATCGCTCCCTGCATTATGTGAGTAAGCGCCGCGCAGAGTTCGAGAAACTGGGGGTGCCGGTTATTCACGCTTTGAATTACACAGAGGGTAGCGAAGCGGATTACCTCGCCGATAACAGCGGGGTGTCTCCGTCCTTAACGCCTTTCTTTCTGGTGATGCCCGAGGATACCGGCAGTATTGACCCGGTCATCATCGCCGCCAGCGAAGGTGGCAATAAGGTGGTGATGGCAGACCCACTCAATGCGTTGGTGGAGCGCGCCTGGAGCCAGGCCTCACTGGGATACAAACCGAATGCGCAGAAAAAAGTCGCCACCTTTATCTGGAATTATCCCCCGGGGGAGAAGAATATTGGTGCGGCCTTTCTCGATGTACCCTCTTCCATTGAATCAATTGCCAGGGCTATGGCGGAGCGCGGCTATCAAATAGACCAGCGGGATTCCAATACCCTGATCGACTGGGCCGGCCAGTTGCTGCGCCCATATTATCGCCGCGAAGACAGTGCCGCGCTGATTGACAAGGGCCTGGCAGACTGGATGCCACTTTCCACCTATGTCGACTGGTTCAATACCCTGCCATCCGCGGTGCGCGATCCCATTGTGACGCGCTGGGGCAAGCCGGAAGACAGTGCCATGCTGGCAGAGCACAAGGGTGAGCGGGCGTTTGTGATTCCGCGCATGACGCTGGGCAACCTGATTGTCCTGCCCCAGGGCGTGCGGGCGGGGAATGCCAAGGATCATTCATCCCTGTATCACGATATGAAAACCCCGGTGAACCACGCCTACCTGGCGGTTTATCTCTATGCGCGCGAGACGTTCGGGGCCGATGCCTATATCCACCTGGGTACCCACGGGTCCCAGGAGTGGCTCACCGGCAAGGAGCGCGGGTTGTCCGTCTACGATGCACCCAATCTGGCCCTGGGCAATATCCCGGTGTTCTATCCCTATATTATCGACAATGTGGGCGAGGCCATGCAGGCCAAACGCCGCGGCCGCGCCACCATGATCAGCCACCTGACACCGGGTTTTGCCAAAGCGGGTCTCTATGCAGAAGTGGCAGAGCTTTCCGAGCTGATTGGCAACTACCTGATTTTGGAGGAAGGGCAGACCCGGCTGAATACCCGGGAGCGTATTGTCGCCCTGGCGGAAAAGCTGAATATGCTCAAGGACCTGGAAATCAGCGCTGAAACTTTGCGGGCGGATTTCGACAGCCAGCTCAGCCGCCTGCAGGATCACCTGGGCCAGTTGGCAGAAATGAGCCAGCCCCTCGGCATCCACCGTTTTGGCCAGTTGCCCAAGCCTGAGCACCTTACCAGCACCATGCTGCAAATGCTGGGTGAGGATTTCATTGCAGCTGCCGGGCAATACGAAGTGGAGCAGCAGTTGAGCCTGCCGCAGGAGCAGGTGCTTGATGCACGCAATGTCATAGCGCTGCAAGCCCAGCCGGGCTACCAGCTACTGGATGCCTATCTGGCCGGGCGCAAGCTGCCTGAATTGTCCGAAGAGCTGCAAAACCATCTGCAACAGGGCCGGGCGTATGCGGACAATTTCGCCCATATCGCCGAGCTGCCAAACCTGATGTCTGCACTCGACGGCAAGTATATTCCGGTGAGCCATGGGGGGGACCCCATACGCAATCCGCAGGCCATACCCACAGGGCGCAACCTGATCGGGTTCAACCCGGCCAAGGTGCCTTCCAGGGAAGCTTACGCAGCCGGTGTGCAGCTGATGGAGCAGACCATTGCCGATTATCGCGAAAAGCACGGCCGATTCCCGGACAAGCTGGCCTTTTCCCTCTGGTCCCTGGAAACCATGCGCCACCAGGGGGCACTGGAAGCGCAGATACTGCATGCACTGGGTCTCAAGCCCAAGTGGAACCAGCAGGGCAATGTTACCGGGACCGAGGTGATTCCCTACTCAGAGCTGAAGCGCCCGCGAATCGATGTCGTGATCTCTGCGACGGGTCTGTACCGGGATGCTTTCCCCAATGTGATGCTGTGGCTGGCAGAGGCGATCGATAAAGTGGCACAGATGAAGGAGGAAAATAACTTTGTCTACCGCCACAGCCAGGCCTTGCAGCAACAGTTACTGGAGGAGGGCAGTTCCGAGGAAGACGCCCGCTATCTTTCCTCAGTGCGGATCTTCTCCAATGAGAGTGGCAATTACGGTACTGGACTGAATGGCGCCAGCCTGGCTTCCGACAGCTGGGAGACGGATGACAAGCTGGCAGACCTGTATCTGCGCCGTATGGGTTTTGTCTACGGCAGGGATGAATCCCGATGGGGTGAGGACCAGCGCAATATCGCGCTATATGGCAAGGTATTGTCCGGCACCGATGGGGTGATTTTCTCGCGCTCCACCAATCTCTACGCGATGATGACCAATGACGATCCCTTTCAGTACTTCGGGGGTATGGGGCTTGCGGTGCGCAATCTGGACGGACAAACACCGGAGATGTACGTTGCCAACCTGCGCCGCAGGGATTCGGTGAAAACCCAGACACTGGCGGCGTTTATCAATCAGGAAATGCGCAGCCGTTACTTCCACCCCCGCTGGATTGAAGCTATGCAGGCGTCCGGCTACGCCGGTGCCACGGCCATTCTTGATCGTGTGAATAATATGTGGGGCTGGGAGGTGATGACCCCGGAAACCATCCGCGATGACCAGTGGCAGGAGATGTTTGAAGTCTATGTGGATGACAAATACCAGATGGAGATGCGCACGTTTTTTGAAACGCACAATGCCGAAGCCCTGGCGCAGATGCTGGAACGGATGCTGGAGGCGGTGCGCAAGGGCTACTGGCCTGCGGATGCGCAAACCCTGAAAAAAATGCTGGAGACCTATACGGAGCTGGCGAATCGGCATGATGTTGCGACGGACAATGAAACGTTCACCGAGTATGTCAATACCCAGGCGCTCGGCTTTGGCCTGACTCCCCTGTTGAACGGGCAGGCACCCGACCCTGTCTCTGCCAGTACGGCTGCAACTTCAGAGGTCAGCGGCCAGAAGCTGGAGCAGGTTGAAAAACCCAGTTCCCAGAACAACACCCACGCGCTGGTATGGTTGTTGCTTCTGGGCATAGTGTTCATTGGTTTTGGCAGTAGTTTTTTTGAATCTCTTATGCACTCCCGCTATCGCCGCACGGCCTCGGCGCTGTGAGTGCATTACCCGATTTCCCATCCAGTCCACTGCCGGCTTAAAACAGCACAAAAAGAGCCGCCGGCAGTGTGCGGGCGGTTTTCCCAAAGACTATTGCGCTCCTCCTACCCTGTGCCGCAGCCCACAAAACCACAGGGAAATTCACCGGTTTTTCAGCTTTATGAAGCTTCTGTGAAGCATTCCCTAAATTTTTTTTGCGTGAAAATTACCATTAAGCGTCTCAGTTAAGTATCTGCTGCTGCGGTGGGTTCAGTCTTGACACGGCAGTGTTTTTGGTGCAGGCCACTGGCTGGTTCTTTAAGCAGTATTTTGCGTTATTTTTACGAGAAAAAGATTGTGAGAAAAATAATTCCTCTCGTTGCCCTCCTCCTGGCTGGGGGTTACTTCTTCTGGGTGAAAAGTCAATCCGATACCCACGGGCCCACTGCGCAGCAACGCGCGCCCGTGGCCCCTTTGGATAAGACATTACCTGAAAACAATTCTGCAGAAAAAACGACACCAACTTCCGTTAGTGACGAACCTGTAGAAAGTGTCGAAGATGTCGAAAAGAATTTATGGACAGAATCGGAGCTGGCACGGCAAGTGCTGCAGGAATCCGGCCGCTTACCGGTTGATCTGAATGGGGAAACCTACCTGGAAATTGATGTGGCAACCTTGAGGAACCTGGCGATCGGGGATTACCTGGATATCACTTTGCCGGGGGTGGGAGGCAGCTATGACGCCCAGGTGGGGGATATTGAGGAACATGCCAGTGGCAATAAAAGCCTGCAAATGAACTTTCCCGGTTTGACCCGCCTGCATGGGGCTACCTTTACCCTCGGGAAGGATACCGTGTACGCACAACTGAATTTGCCTTCGGGTTCTTACACGCTGGAAGCCCAGGGTGGCTATGCGTGGATCGCCCCCAACGGTGCACTGATTCAAAATCACGTAGAGAAACATGATCAGGATTTGTCATCGGAAGCGCCCCGTGAGAAATCGTTTGGGGAGCAGGACTTACCTCTGAATGATTTTGACTAGGGCAAGAATTGGTCCGGGGTGATTGGCTTCGGATTGATCATCGGGCAAGGGAGGGATCGGTGTAAATCCTGCGGATACCGGAAGTTTATCTTCACAGGCGATTAAACGGGATGGATGCGCGTTTTATCGAGTCAGGGTATGAAAAAGTGTATCGCACATATACTGCCCCACAACCGGCAGTGCCCTGTCGGTTGTGGGGATTAGGGTATGCACAAGTAATAATAATGGGAGTTTATAATGGATTTCAAAAAAAGCCTGGCAGTGGCCATTGCGGCCTTGACTGTTTCCAGTGTCGCAACGGCAGACACGGTTGACATTGCTATTATGTACACTGCGCCTGCGGCGCAGCATACCGGTGATATCTCTGCAAAAATCGACAACTATATCAGTTATGCGAATAACTCTTACCGAAGAAATGGTGTGGATATCCAGCTTCGTCTGGTGGATTCCTGGCGTGCCACCAGCTCGGATTTGCGGGTGAATGAAGACACCCTGGACTTGGTTACCTTCCACAGAACCGTCAATAACTGGCGCGCATCGGAAAATGCCGACATGGTGGTTATGCTGGGCAAGGCGGAGAAGCAGGTGATTGGCGGCAGCACCTATATTACCTGTGGTATCGCCTGGGTTGGTCAGGGTGCGAACGGCAGAATGTATGCCAGTGCCCGCGATCGTGCCTACAGCGTTACCGGAGTCGACTGCGGTTACAACACTTTTGTGCATGAGCTTGGCCATAATATGGGGCTGACACATTCCACCAAGCAGGGGGATACCACAGGCGGAGTTTACTCCTACGGTCTGGGACACGGTGTTGACAACCGATTCTCCACGATCATGGCGTATCCCTGGCGGTACGGTGCCAATGTCACCCAGTATGACTGGTTCTCCGACCCGGACTGGAACGAGTGTGGCGGTCTGCCGTGCGGCGAGCGCAGAAATGGTATGGACATTTCCAACGCCTATCGGGCCCTTGGTCCGATCGTGGATGACATTGCATCCTACTATTAAGGCAACGGGCTGGGCCCGCTGGAAAGTTAGGGGAAAATAGGGCCGCAGGCCCTGCTGGCGGGCACCACTATTGATCCGGTTAACCAATAGGTTGTGGCATCGGCACAGGGAGGTGGCGTCACCGCACCGGCTGGGGAAGGCGTTGAAAACCAAGCAGCGATACAAGTCGCAAACCGGTCCTGAAATTTCAAGCCACCGGGTTACCGGAGTGAAAAAAGCCAATGCTGAGGGGATAGCGCCAAAATATCCCGTCGTTGGCTCTTACTGCGCCGATAAGGATAAACACAATATTGAGCAGGGCCAGTACCAGCAGTCCCAACAGGCCTATACCGATCAGTATTAAAATGGTGCAGGCAATAGAGTAGAGAAACAGGCTCAGCATCCAGTTGAAAATCACTTTTCCATGCCTGTCGACTTCTGAACAGTGATCCTTGGTCGTCGCCCACATAATAACAGGTAGTACAAATCCTGCGCCGGGGATAATGATCCAGGCCAATTGACTCAAATGCAGCAGCATTAAAAAGGTGTTTCTTTTTAAGCCCCAGGGTTTGTATTCTTCCATTACAGGTCACTCCCGATTTTTTTTGGCAAAAGGGTTTGCAGAGGGGCCCGCTGCCCGCCAGTTGCAGGCTCCCCTGGATGTTCACCTTTGTTATCGTTGTGCCACGGTGCGGCGTTATCCGCTTGCCGGATCAACATACAGGGCATACTTGGCTCTTTGTCACTGCCCCCGATTCTCCAGCAACTGCTCCAGCGGCAGTTCGGTGTGATAGCGCACCTGCTTCAAGGAGAAACTGCTCTTGATATGGTCGATGCCCGGCAATTCGGTGAGTTTTTGATCGAGGAACTCTTGGTAGGCCTGCAGGTTAGGTACCACAACACGCAGCAGGTAATCGAAATCGCCGGTCATCAGGTAGCACTCCATGACTTCCGGCCATTGGCTGATCACGGACTCGAAATCCTGCAGTTCCTTTTTCACCTGGTGATTCAGGGTGACCTGAATAAATACGCTCACCGGCAGGCCCACTTTCTCCGGTTCAAGCAGGGTGACAGCGCGTTTGATAAAGCCCTGCTCGTGCAGATTTTTTACCCGCCGCGAGCAGGGGGAGGGCGAAAGGCAAACCTTCTCTGCCAGTTCAATATTTGCAATGGTGGCGTCCCGTTGCAGAATTTCCAGGATCTTTTTATCGATGGCATCCAGTAAATAGGCCATGGTTTTTCCCCGTATGTCAAGGTTCTGAATCCCCACCGGCACCTTTCCCGCGCTTTTGTCGGGTTTTGGTGTCCTTGCCATCGGCGAGCTCGGGCCCTGCACTCCGGCAGCGCGCTGCGGTGAGGGCTCTTAAATGTTATATCCTTCAAAACCCGGCAATCTGGGTGATTTGTTGCCACCAGCGGGCACCCTTTAGCGATTTATGGCCGTATTATGCCTTAGCTGGGTTTATTTTGGTATGACCTGCCCGGTCGGGCGATGGTAATTTTAACCGCTATTTACACAGGCCTGAATCGGTGTTGCAGGCACCTGCCGGCGAGCGAGAAGAGCAAAAACGAATCAATAGGTGGTGCCCATGGCAATGGTTGAAGGCGATCAGGAGTTGGGCTTTGATACAGCGTATTCTCTCAAAGCCGCATTCACCCGTGAATCCGGCCGGGTCTTTTTAACGGGTATCGACGCCCTGGTTCGCCTGCCCCTGATGCAAAAACGGCTGGATGAACAGGCGGGCCTTAACACCGCCGGCTTTATCTCTGGCTATCGCGGATCGCCACTGGGCGGCTATGATCAGGCTCTGTGGCGCCACAAAAAGCTGCTTGCCGGGCGGGATATCCACTTTGAGCCGGGCATCAACGAAGATTTGGGGGCCACCAATATCTGGGGTACCCAACTGCTCGACCACTATCGCCAGCAGTCCACCCGCGACGGGGTCTTTGCGATCTGGTATGGCAAAGGCCACGGGGTGGACCGCAGCGCAGATGTGTTCCGCCAGGCCAATATTCAGGGCACCTCGAAGTGCGGTGGGGTCCTGGCCCTGTGCGGTGATGACCACACTGCGGAATCCTCCATGTTTTCCCACAATACCGACCAGATTTTTGAGTCGGTAATGATGCCGCTGCTGTTTCCGGCCACTATTGAAGAGTACCTGAGCCTCGGTCTCGCCGGTATCGCCCTGTCGCGCTTCTCCGGCCTGTGGGTGGGTTTTAAGACGATCACCGAGACGGTAGAGGCCGGGGCCTCCCTGGTTGTGCCCGGGTTGCCGCAGTTTGCGCTGCCCGCTGGCTTCCCCCTTCCGGCCCACGGCCTCAATTACGATCCCACCCTCAACTGGCCGGCGCAGCGCCTGGAATACGAACGCCGGCTGTTGGAAGAGCGACTGCCGGCGGCGCAGGCATTCGCCTATGCCAACCGCCTGGACAAGGTCACCTGTGAAGCCCAGCGCAAGCGCTTTGGCATTGTGACCGTGGGCAAGGCCCACGGCGATTTGCTCGAGGCCCTGCAGTTGCTCAACTTGGATGAATCCGACCTGCGCGAAGCCGGCATCTCCATTTACAAGGTGGTCATGTCCTGGCCACTGGAACCCAGGGGCATAGGCGCATTTGCCGAGGATATGGAGCGGCTGCTGGTGGTGGAGGAGAAGCGCCCGCTGGTGGAGGACCAATTGAAGGCGCAGTTGTACGGCTGGGACGACACCTGCCGCCCGAAGGTGGTGGGCAAGAGAGATCTGAATGGAGAGGACCTGTTGCCGGCAGCCTGGGGCTTGGGGCCAGACCAGGTAGCCAAGGCCATTGCGCGCTGGCTCGCGGATACCGAGCTGGCAGCGAAACTGATTCCACTGGCGCAAAAGCTCGGTGGCAATGTGCCGGAACAAGCCCCGGGCCTGTTGGTGCGGGAGCCGATATTCTGTGCCGGCTGCCCCCACAATACCTCCACCCGGCTGCCCGAGGGCAGCCTCGGCAGCGCCGGCATCGGCTGCCATATTATGGCGCTGGGCAAGGGCCTGCGCACTGACACCTACGCCCATATGGGCGGCGAGGGTGCTCAATGGGTGGGGCTGCACCGCTTCACCCGCACCGGGCATATTTTCCAGAATATGGGCGACGGCACCTACAATCACTCCGGCCTGTTGGCTATCCGCCAGGCAGTGGCCAGCGGCGTGAATATCACCTACAAGATCCTGCTCAACGATGCCGTGGCCATGACCGGTGGCCAGCCCGCCGATGGCGAAGTGAGCGCGCCCAGCCTGTCGGCGCAGTTGCTGGCCGAAGGGGTGGGCACAGTAGTGCTGCTCAGTGAGCACCCGGAGCACTGGCACAAGCACCGCAGCGAGCTGCCGGCGCAGGTGCAGATCCTGCCCCGCTCGGCACTGGATAGCGTGCAGCGCCGCCTGCGCGAGACCCCCGGTGTGACCGCAATTATCTACGAGCAGGTGTGCGCGGCGGAAAAACGCCGCCGCCGCAGGAAACAGCAGTTGGCCGACCCGGCGCAACGGCTTTTGATCAACCAGCGGGTGTGTGAGGGCTGCGGGGACTGCAGTGTGCAGTCCAGCTGCATCGCCGTGGAGCCCCTGGAAACCCCCTACGGGCGCAAGCGCCAGATCAACCAGTCCAGCTGTAACAAGGACCTGCGCTGTGCCGATGGTTTCTGCCCGAGCTTTGTCACTGTCGAGGGCGGTACATTGAAAAAACCACCGTTGGAGCGCCTGGCGGAATCCCTGGATGCGGCCATTGCCACCTTGCCCGCAGCGCCCGTCGCTGCACTGGACCGGCCCCTGGGTATTCTGGTTGCCGGTATCGGCGGCAGCGGTGTGCTCACTGTGGCGGCGCTTCTGGGCATGGCGGCGCATCTGGAAGACAAGGGCAGTACCACGCTCTATTTCACCGGTCTGTCGCAGAAAAACGGTGCTGTGGTGGCCCATGTAAAAGTGGCTGCGCGACCGCAGGATATTACCACTGCGCGTATCCGCGACGGTGCCGCAGAGCTGTTGCTGGGCTGTGATATGGTGACTGCCGCCGGGCAGCGCGCCAAGTTTGCGGCAGGCAAAATGCGCGCACTGGTGAATACCGCCGAAGTGCCGGTGGCGGCCTTTGTGCGCGATAACGACCTGACCTTCCCGGCGCAGGAAACCCGGCAGAGTATCGAGACCCTGTGTGCCCAGTACTACGCTTTCGATGCCAATCAAACCGCGCAGGCCCTGTTCGGCGATACCCTTTCCAGCAACCTGATGATCATGGGTTTCGCCTGCCAGCAGGGCCTGCTGCCCATCGGCGAGGCGGCTTTGGAGCGGGCCATCCAACTGAACGGTGTTGCGGTGGAAAACAACCTGCGCGCCTTTCGCGCAGGGCGCCTGCTGGCGGTGGACCCTAAGTTGGTCAAACACTTGGCGGTGCCGGCGCAACCGGTGCAACTGGCGGACCCCCAGGAGTCTGTGCAGCAACTGATAGCCCGCCTGGCAAAGGAACTAGGCGAGTACCAGAACGCCGCCTATGCCCGTCAGTTCACCCGGCGTATTGAGTGTCTTCGCCGGGCGGAGCAGGCCTTGCCGGGCGCTGGCACCACCCTCACGCGCACGGCTGCCAACAGTCTGTTCAAGGCCATGGCCTACAAGGATGAGTACGAGGTGGCGCGTCTCTACAGTGGCGAAGCGTTCGCTCGCCAGCTGCGCGAGACTTTTAGTGGCAACTTCACCCTCAGATTTCATATGGCGCCGCCGCTACTGGCGCGGGCCGATGCTAGTGGCCGCGTGCGCAAAATGCAGTTTGGCCCCTGGATGGGCAGGTTGATGCTGCTGCTTGCGCGGGGCAAGGTGCTGCGCGGGACTTTTCTGGATATGTTCGGCTACACCCGCGAGCGCCGCGCCGAGCGCGCCTGGTCGTGCCAGGTGGCGCAGGCGGTGGAGAGAGTGGCAGCCCGGCTCTGCCCCGACACGGTGGCCGCAGCGCAGGAACTGCTGGAGATCCCGCTGCAGGTGCGGGGATATGGTCACGTGCGCGAACAGCACTTTGCCCGGGTGAAGGCGCGCTGGGCTCACCTGCTTGAGCGATTCGCCGGTGAGGACAACGGTCGGGTTTCGGCAGTGTCGCTCTGACCCGGCACGTGCTGGCCTGTCACCCGGGCCGGAAGGAGATCAGCGGATTGAGCAACCAGCCACTGATCCCTGTAACAGCCACCGGCGCGCTCACTGCGGAGAGGCACACACAGGCCTGGTCCTGGGTGGCTATGGGTTTGTGCACCTGGCCCGGCTGACGCAGAATAAAATCCCCCCGCTTGTAGACGCCAAACTGGTCGGAGAAACTGCCGTTCAGCACAAGCGCGAGTTCGTTGCCGCGATGATCGTGTTCGGCCATCTCGCCGCCACTGCACAAGCGATGGAAAGCTACTTCGTAGTGTTTCTGCCCAGTCCTGAGCCGGCATATTTGCAGGGAGCGGGTCACTTTTTCCCAGCGCAGCGGGGGGTTTTGGGCCAGCAGCCTGCCCAGAACCGGGGGGACATCGGCGAGGGCTGAGTCGGGCGGGGGAGGCGGCGGGGTTTCACAATTGCCGGGTATTCCGTCGGGCGCCCGCTCAATGCGCGCCATTACCCGTTCAAAGGCGCCAGACTGCAAAGGCTGCGCGGGGCTTTGCCTGAGTATCGAACCGCCGAGGCTGTTCAGTGCATGGTACTGGCGGCGGCACTCTGCACACAATTGCACATGGGCTGCGATCACCAGGCTGGGGCCTAGCGGCAGGCTCCCCGAGGCATATTCCAGCAGCAGATTGTGATCTGGGTGATGGTGAATCATAGCGTACCTACCTGCTCAATCTGCCCTGGAGTTTTTTCATTGCCAGGCGCACGCGGGATTTGACCGTGCCCAGGGGCAGTTTCAACTCCGCGGAAATCTCACTGTGGGATTTGCCCTCCATATAGGCTTTTTCTAGAATATGGCCCTGTTCCGCCGGCAGGGCTTTCAGGCCTTCGGCAATGTCCCGCTCGTTGCGCTTGTGTTGTAAAGAGAGCAGTGGCTGGCTCTCCAGGGTTTCATCCCAGATATCGGCCACATCGATATCGTCGTCGCGGTTCCTGTGGCGCTGGCTGCGGCGCAGCATATCGATACGGCAGTTGCGCATGATGGTGTAGATCCAGGTGCTGGCAGAGGCTCTGTTGGCATCGAAGCGGGGGGCTTTGTGCCAGACCTTGAGCATCACTTCCTGCACCAGCTCGTCGCCCGCTTCGGTATTGAGATGCGCCGTGGTACGGCTGTGGTGAAACCCCTTGATCAGGGGGGCAAAATGCTGAAATACGCGCTCAAACGCCTGCCGGTCGCGCTTTGTGCCCACAAGCGTAAGGAGGAAAGACCAGTCATTTTCGCGGTCCTGGGGATCTCTCACGGCAGTTTCAGATCGGTTGAGTTTGTATCTCTGCACCATCTTAACGTTCTTTTCGGTGTTGTCGATCCTACTACGTATCACCGATGCAAATGGATCCAGCCGGGGCAGTTTTTTTATTGGTGCGCGTGTCTGAAAATGATCGGGATCGATTGTCGTGTTGTGATCCATACTCCCTGTAGGGACGTATCTCACCAGAGTGTGCAAGGCGGAATAAAATGGAAGCAACCATGAGCGGGCAATCGCTGATAAAGGAAGTGCAGAGTTACTACACGGATTTCCTGGTCAAGGATCCGGCGGATCTGGCCGAGATCTACAGTGAGGATGTGGTTTTTTGTGATCCGCTGCGTCGTGTTGAAGGCCTCCCGTCCCTGCAAGCGCACTTTTCGGATATGAGCCGGGGGCTTACCCAGTGCCGTTTTCAGTTTGACAAGGCCTCGATCGACCGAGACAGCGCCTGCCTGCCCTGGTATATGCACTACGCCCATCAGTCCCTGCGCGGGGGGCGCCCGCTGCGCTTGCGTGGCTGCAGTCTGTTGCGATATTCCGATAAGGTGTTTTATCACGAGGATTTTTTTGACCTGGGTGCCATGGTCTATGAACAGGTACCACTTTTGGGCTCGTTGGTGCGCTTTATCAAGGCGCGACTGGGAGGGCGTTGAGTGGTGAAACAGATTCGCAACAAGACACTGTGGGTGACCGGTGCCAGTTCCGGTATCGGTCGCGCCCTGTCGCTGCGGCTTGCCCGCCATGACAATATCGTCATTGCCTCTGGGCGGCGTTACGAGGCCCTGGCCGAGTTGCAAAAGCACTGCCCCGAGCGTATCCGCGTACTCGATTGCGATGTGGCCGATGACGATGCCATGGCGGCCGTCCCCGAGCGTTTGGGGGCGTTGACCGGTCATCTGGATATGGTGGTCGCCTGTGCCGGTACCTGTGAGTACGATGATGATCTGCAGCTCGATGGGCATAGTTACCGGCGGGTCTTCGATGCCAACTTCTTCGGTGTGGTCAATACCCTGCGCAGCGCCTTGCCACTGCTGGGCGCCAGTCCCGCACCGGTCTTTGCTGCGTTGGGCAGCCTGTCTTCGGTAGTGCCTTTTCCCCGTGCAGAGGCCTACGGCAGCTCCAAGGCCGCGCTGGATTACTTCCTCGGTGCAGTGCGTGCAGACCTCTGCCGTACTGCCTTGAAAGTGGTGCTGATTCGCCCCGGATTTGTGCGCACTCCACTCACTGAGCGCAATGATTTCGCAATGCCTTTTTTAATGAGCGCCGAACAGGCCGCGGAGCGTATCGAACTGGAGCTGTGCAAAGGGCGCAGCACCATCGATTTCCCCCGGCGCCTGAGCTGGCCTTTGCGGTTTCTGGGTAGCTGCAAGGCGCTTTGGTTCCATCTTTGTGTGCCCAAATTGACAAGAATTCGCACGTTAAGGAAGCACTGATGCGTATCGCCATTGTCGGCAGCGGTATTGCCGGGCTTACGGCGGCCTATCTGCTGAGCCGCAAACATGAGATCACTGTGTTCGAGGCTCGCGAGCGCCTGGGTGGGCACACCGCCACCGTGATGGTGCAGGAGGGGGATCGCGCGCTGGCGATCGATACCGGTTTCATTGTATACAACGACTGGACCTACCCGAACTTTATCCGCCTGCTGGAGACACTGGGTATTCAATCCCAGCCCACGTCCATGGGGTTTAGTGTGCGCTGTGAGCGGGAGGGATTCGAGTATGCGGGCAACAATCTGAATGCGCTGTTCTCCCAGCGTGCCAACCTGCTCAGTGCCGGCCACTGGCGCATGCTGTGGGACATTGTACGCTTCAACCATGGGGCCCTGCGGGACTGGCGCCAGGGGCGCCTGCACGAGGGCCTGACTCTGGGGGAATATCTGCCAGCCAACGGCTATTCGGCGGAATTTGCCAATCGCTACCTGGTGCCGATGGGGTCGGCTATCTGGTCTGCCAGCGTGGCGCAGATGCTGGAGTTCTCGGTCAGTTTCTTTGTGCGTTTCTTTTTTAATCACGGCCTGCTCAATGTGTTCCGGCGCCCCCAGTGGCGCGTGGTCAAGGGGGGATCGCGGGGATATATCGGCCCCTTGAGTGCGCCTTTTGCCGACCGTATACGCCTTTCCACGCCGGTAAACTCCGTACTGCGCGGGCCCGGAAGGGTGGATTTGGTCACCGGCGCCGGGGAAAAGGCGTCTTTTGACGGGGTGGTATTTGCCTGTCATTCGGATCAGGCCCTGAGGTGCCTGGGGGATGCCAGCGATTGTGAGCGGCAGATCCTCGGTGCCATTCCCTATGCCTGCAATCAGGTGGTTCTGCACACCGATACCCGCTTACTGCCAAAACACCGGCGCAGTTGGTCCAGTTGGAATTATCGCTTGTGCGCAGAGCGGGACCAGTTGCCGGTGCTCACCTATAACATGAATATTCTGCAGGGGCTGAAAACCTGCAAAACTTACTGTGTCAGCCTGAATGCGGGAGCGCGTATCGAGCCGGACAAAGTGCTTGCCCGGTTCGAATATGCCCACCCGCAATTTTCCGTGGCCGGCAGCCGGGCGCAGGCACAGTGGGCGCACATTAACGGGGTGAATCGCACCTGGTTTTGCGGGGCCTACTGGGCCAATGGGTTTCATGAAGACGGGGTGAACAGCGCCCTGCGCGTTGCCGAACAGTTGGGCGTGCGCTGGTGAGAGGGTTGGATTGATGGAGAGCGCCATCTACACCGGGTGGGTACAGCATCGAAGATTCGCTCCCCGTGCACACCGGTTCCGCTACAAGGTGTTTATGGTGTACGCAGACCTGGCGGAGCTGGACAGCCTGTGTGCGCTGTCCCCCTGGTGGTCCAGGAAACCCTGGGCGCCGGCGCGCTTTTGCCGGGAGGATTTTTTCGGTGATCCGTCCCTCAGCCTGGACGAAGCGGTGCGGCGCCGGGTTTGGGAAGCCTGCGGGGAGCGTCCACAGGGCCCCGTGCGCCTGCTGGCCAACTGGCGCTACTTTGGCTATAACATGAACCCCATCAGTATCTATTACTGTTTCGATGCGCGAGGCCAGGCGGTGCAATGGTTATTGCTGGAAGTCCACAACACCCCCTGGCAGGAGCGCCACAGCTATGTGTTGGACTGCCGTTCCGGTGCCCGGGTGCAGCGGGCTGCGTTTGCCAAGACATTCCATGTCTCCCCGTTTATGCCCATGGCACAGCGCTATCGCTGGCGAAGTACCACCCCTGGAAAGCGGCTTACTGCCTATCTGCAGAATGTCGACTCCAATGCGGCGGGGGAGGGCGAGTGCCCCCTGTTTGATGCCACCTTGAGTTTGCGCAGGCAGGATCCGAGTCCCGGCGTCCTCAACGGGGTTCTGATCCAGTACCCGCTCATGACCGTAAAAGTAATCACTGCCATCTACTGGCAAGCATTCAAGTTGTGGCTCAAGCGCAGCCCGGTGTTTGCACATCCCCGTGGTGGTCGCGGAGCTCGTACAGGAGAGAAGTAGTGATGAGAGCCGTGCAGGACACGGGGCGGACTTCGCAGGCCCCAATGGCGCGGGCCAGCAGGTCCCGGCTGATACAGTTTGCCCGCAAGCTGGTGCTGAACAAGCTGCGCCTGATCCAGCGGGGGCACCTGGTACTGGAAGAGGCCGGGCGCTGCTACAGCTTTGGCGAACCCCGGGAGCAGGCGCACCTGTGCGCGCATATCCGCATAGAGGACAGCAGTGTCTATATGCAGGTGCTGGCAAACGGTACCATCGGTTCCGGGGAGGCCTATATGCAGGGTGCCTGGCGCTCAGAGAGTCTGGTGGATGTGATTCGCCTGATGGTTGACAACATGGCGTTGATCGAGAATATGGACAGCCGCTGGAGCTACTTGCCGCGCAAGCTACTGCGCGGACTGCACCGTCTCAATGCCAATAACCGCAGCGGCTCGCGTCGCAATATCGCCGCACACTATGATCTGGGCAATGACTTTTTCCGGTTGTTTCTCGATCCCAGCATGCTGTATTCCTCGGCGGTATTTCCCTCGCAATCCGCCACACTCCACGAAGCTTCCGTCCATAAAATGGCACTTGTCTGCCGCAAGCTGCAGTTAAAGGCAAGCGATCACCTGCTGGAAATCGGCACTGGCTGGGGTGCCATGGCTATCTATGCTGCAAAACATTACGGCTGCAGGGTAACCACCACAACCATCTCCCGCGAGCAGTACGCGTATGCGCAGCAGTGGGTGAGCAGGGAGGGGCTGCAGGACCGCGTTACCCTGCTGTTGCAGGACTATCGCGATTTGCACGGGCGCTATGACAAACTGGTTTCCATTGAGATGGTGGAGGCCGTGGGGCACGAATTCCACCGGCAGTTTTTCTCCACCTGCAGCCGGCTCCTGAAGAAGGATGGGCTGATGCTCATGCAATCTATCACTATCCAGGATCAACGCTATCAGTATTACCGCAAAGAAGTTGACTTTATCCAGCGCTATATTTTCCCCGGCGGCTGCCTGCCATCAAATCAGGTGATCGCCCACCATATTGCCACAGCCACGGATCTGCAAATGGTGGGCCTGGAAGATATTACCGCACACTATGCGCGTACCCTGGGTGCCTGGCACCGGGCCTTTTTGGCCCGGGCAGACGAAGTGCGGGCACTGGGATTCGATGAGCGCTTTATCCGACTGTGGGAATTCTATTTGTGCTATTGCCAGGGTGGCTTCATGCAGAGAGTAATCAGTACCGCACAATGTGTCTTCGCCAAGCCGCGGTTTCTCGGCGGCTTTTGACATGTGGCGATTTGTCGCCAATGCCCTGTTGTTCGATATTGCCTGGCCCCTCTGCGTGATTGTGGCCAGGCCCTGGATCGTTGTGCCCTTTACCCTGATTAATCTGTTCCTGCACCTGGTGTTTGTGGCCAATTTGCGCAGGGAGCCCCTGTGGCTGGCCGGCGTCTTCCTGTTTGGTGTGGGAGTGGATTCGATCCTTTTTCACCTGGGGTTGTTACAGAATCAAAGTGGACACCTCTGGCCTCCGCTATGGCTGATATGCCTGTGGTTGAATTTTGCCATGACGCTCCGCTACAGCCTGGTTTTTCTACAACGCAATCTGTGGCTAGCGGCGTTACTGGGCGGGATTTTCGGACCCTTCAGCTACTATACAGGTGCCTTCCTCAATGGCACTGTGACATTACAGCAGCCCCTCTGGCAGTCCCTGCTGGTACTCTCGCTGCTCTGGGCCCTGATGCTGCCGGGGTTTGCCCGCATTGCCCGCAGCCAATACCTGAAGGAGAGGAAACATGCTTGAACTGCTCACCGCCCTGGCGGTGACAGCCGCAGGCTGCGGATACCAGGGGCCGTCCACAGCCTGGGGCCTGGCGTTCGACCCCGACAGCCAGTCGCTGGAATACTGCGAGTATTACCTGCCTTCGGCACAGAACCAAATCAAGGTCCTGTATTTTACTGCCGATGGGCAGCGCTTTGCCGAGAAAACCCTGCTGGACCACTCGGGCAGCCCCCGCGGCGGCACGGCGGTGCCGGAAGTGGTGCAGAGGGACTTTCGCCATGGGGAAATCCGCGAGGTGCGCCAGGAGCGGGGGCAGTGGCTGATGCGCTACCGAAAATCTGCGCATGCGGACTGGAAAACAGCTCGCTACGATCTTGCCGGTATCGATGTGGTGGATGCCGGCTTTGATGTCTATGTGCGCGAGCACTGGGCTGAATTGGTGCGCGGCGACACCCTGACTTTCAATTTCGCCTCACCCCTCCACGGCCGCGCGATTCGGCTGCGTGCGCGCAAGGTGGCCTGTTTTAATGCCCGGCCGCAAGCGGTGTGTATCCGCGTGGATGTTGCGCAACCGCTGTTGCGCCTGTTCGCGGGGAATCTCGACCTTGTCTACGATGGGGCCAGCCGCAATCTCCTGTGGTTTGACGGCGTGGTGAATATTCTCGATCCCAAGGCGCAAACCCAGCGTTTAAGAATTTACTACCAGTACAGTCCCTGACCTGCCCGCTGGCTTTGGCCAGTGTGTGGGAATAACCCCTCACCGGCGTGTCTCCTCCCAAGCCCGGCCAATTGGTCATTTTTTCCGTGTTTTTCTTCCCTGGGATACTGGCGCCAACTTCAACCAACAGCTACACCTAAAGAAGAAAAGCGTGACATCTCCGCTATTGGCTGTCGCTCTGAGGGGTATCCGATGAAAACGGGTTTTGCTGCCACCAATGGATTCTGCATGGTACTGATCGCGGCCTGTGCCGCCCAACCGGAGCAGGTACCCGGTGCCGGGGGCATCGTGATCGACACCTGGGGTGTCAACATCAATCAGTACCAGGCTGACCTTGTCGAGTGCAAGGGCATTGCCTACTCCACTTACAGCGACCAGGGGCGCCGCGGCCTGACCGGTGCTGCCGGGGGTGCTGTAGTTGGGGGTGCGCTGGGCGCCATTGTCGGTGACAGCAGCCGTTCGGCCGCTGCCGGTGCCGGTGCCGGTGCTTTGGTGGGCGGCCTCTCCGGCGCGGGCAGTGCCGGCTCTGAAGCCAATCAGATTATCAAGAACTGTCTGCGTGGCCGCGGCTATCGCGTGTTGAATTGATTTCTCCCGCCGGGGAGTGACCAGCTTCTCCCGCAGGTCCTCTGGTATACGGCAACCTCACAGGACTTGGTTCGGGCCGGGATAAACACCGGCCCTTTTTTTAGGGGTGTGCGCGGCCGATTGCCCGATGGGCTTCCCCCAATAGCACATTGAATTGCGGCAGACACCGGACAGCGCACTGGCAACAGCACTGGGAGCCATTATGTCTAACACGACCGGCATCAATGCCTATGCGGTTCTGCAAGCCGGCGGGCCGTTTCAACCCTACCGGGTTCGGATGGGTGCGCTGGGGGCGACGGAGGTGGAACTGGATGTCCTCTACTGCGGCATTTGCCACAGTGACCTCAGCATGATTGAGAACGAATGGGGGCTGTCCCAGTACCCGATGATCGCCGGGCACGAAGTGATCGGGCGGGTTGCGGCCACAGGCAGGCAGGTGAAGCGCTTTGCGCCGGGGGCGATTGTGGGACTGGGCTGGAATTCGGGGTATTGTGAAATATGTCACCTTTGCCGGATGGGGGACCGTAACCTCTGCAGGGAAGCCAAATTCACCGTGCTTACCAACGGGGGTTTTGCAGATAAAGTGCGCGCGGATGTGAACAGCCTGGTGGCGATTCCGGACAGGGTTGACCTCGTCTCTGCCAGTCCACTGTTGTGCGGGGGCATTACCGTCTTCAACCCGCTGCTGCAGTTTGATATCAAACCAACCGATAGGGTGGCGGTGATTGGCATTGGCGGGCTCGGGCACCTGGCGGTGATGTTTTTGAATGCCTGGGGCTGTGAAGTGACCGCTTTTACTTCCAGCGTGTACAAGCGCCGGGATGCACTGGCCCTGGGTGCGCACAACACCCTCAATTCCCTTGACCCGGCAGAGATTGAAGCGGCCGACTCGTACTTTGATTTCATTCTCTCGACAGTCAATGTCAATTTGGATTGGGATTTATACATCCAGGCGTTAAAACCAAAGGGGCGTCTGCACTTTGTGGGTGTTGTCGTAGACCCCATTCAATGCACGCTGCTGCCCATGATCCTCGGCCAGCGCACTGTGTCCGCTTCACCGGTGGGCAGCCCGGCGACCATGGAGACCATGCTGGACTTCTGCGCCCGCCACCGCATCAGACCCCGGGTGGAGGTTTACCCCATGCACCGGATTGAAGCGGCATTTCAGCACCTGAAATCCGGCAAGGCAAATTACCGGGTTGTGCTTTCGCGGGAGGGGGACACTCCTAATTGAACCAGCGCGGTGCTGGTAACTCTCTCCCGCTGATCCACTGGATATTCCAGACACCCTTGATTGATCACCGAGGAAATGTTCGGGTCAGTGGGTGGATGTGCTGCACTTTTGGTGGTTTGAGTCAAACAGCGGTCAGCGCGGCGCACTTGAATTGCATGGGTTTACCAACCTACCGGTTTTACACTCAAGCCTGTCTTCGCATTTTGAAAGTGCCTGCGAGTAATGTATTCTAACAGGCCAGGCACGAAGGCCAAAGTCATATCCTCCCGCTAAAGCCAGATACCATTGGTGCGAGCTTCCATAGACACCCACGTCGAAGAATGAACAAGCTTCGATGATTTGACACCTTCTTGACAAAAACCGCACAACAGGCTGACACACGAATTCATAGAATACGGACCTATAGCCATTGTGGCCAATGGGCCAGCGCCCCAAGTTTCAAGACCCGGAGCCCTATGCACGCTTATTTCTCGCTCAGCCGTTTTCGTGCGCCCTTTATTGGATTCCTCGCGGCCGGAGGCCTGGCTACCACAGTGCGCTGGGCGGTCATGGCACTGTTTGTCGGGCTGACTGATCGGCCTGTTTTGCCACCCTGATCGGTATTGCCTTCGGTGCGATAACTAATTATTGGCTTCAGCACCGGTTGGCTTTTCCGGATGCCGACATATATGCCCGGACATTTTTTCGCTACCTCGCCCCCTGTGTTCTTGCATAGAGTGCCAATGTGACTTTCTTTTTCCTGCTAACCCGAGTTGTCCATTTTCTCATCGTTACAGCACAGGTGGCCACTACCGCACTGGTAGCCGGCTTGAATTTTGTTGTTTATAAAAGATTGGTATTCCATGAAAAAAACTCTTAACGCGGTAGCAAACCATCTTGAGGGTGTGTTGCTGTCGATCATTGTACCGGTCTTCAACGAAAGCGCGATGCTGCCAATTTTTCTTGAGCGGGTGATACCCATCTTGAAAAATCTGCCTCAACCATCAAAAACCCGCCAGGGGCGAGGCCTTTGCATTAGAGGCGGGGGCAGCCCCGATGTGGTCCCCTTTGCTGCAGAAAAACACGCTGAGCGCATCTAAAATCCCTTTACAAGCAGTAGATTATACCGGTATTACGCACCGGTGCGCGCAGGGCGGTACAATCCTCTTTACAAGGGCCAGGCTTACCGCTACCATCCGCACCGCCTTTATCGGGGATTAGCGCAGCCTGGTAGCGCGTACCGTTCGGGACGGTAAGGTCGGAGGTTCGAATCCTCTATCCCCGACCAATTTTCTCTCCCCTCGCCGAAACAACAGAACCTACAGTCGAAGGAGAAAGTAACCTGCTCGGGTGTGGCATCCCGCCTCACGCATACCATCCATTCAAGGGTCCGAATCTAACAGCGCCTGTTGCCCTGCGTGTCTGTGGTTTATGTCCGTTTTGTCTACTGGCCTTCTCTTTGTTGCTCTCCGATCCACAGTATATTTTTTGCGAAGAGCCTGTCATGACGTTTCCCTGCAGTGCCGCATTACCGCGGTTGCTATATCCGGCGTACCCTTTTGCTTGCAGTCAATGGAAATGGCATTCTGACAGGGTTATGATGCGGCAGGGGAAAACCCCGCGGAGAAGCTGGTACCAGGGTCGTGGCTGTTTTGGCAGGTGCGACGATGTTAACCTTGTGGATCAACACTGTCCTCTCTAACCGGTAATCACGCTCCTGATGAACTCGGTCAGGTTATTGTGTTGGAAGGCCGAAATTTAGTGATGGTGAAGATAAGCATCACAGTTCGGTTGTTTTTCTGCTTTTCAGCTTTGTGCTATGTCTGTTGCAACCTGGGTAGACCTCTATGGAAATTTTTTCAGTTGCGGATAAGGTGCAGACAATTTCTGCTGTGGATAAAATCAAGGTCGCCCTTGCCCAGATCGCACCGGTCTGGCTGAAACGCGGGGAAACACTCGATAAAGTTGCCGGGGCGGTTGAACTGGCCGGCAGGCAGGGGTGTCAGTTGGTTGCCTTTGGGGAGGCACTGGTGCCCGGGTACCCGTTTTGGATTGAGCGCACGAATGGTGCCCGCTTCAATGATCCCAAGCAAAAAGCCATCTACGCGGAGTATCTTGCACAGGGTGTGGTCATTGAGGGTGGTCATCTGGAGACAATCTGCAGCCTTGCAAGGCAGTATGGTATTGCTGTGTATCTCGGCATTATGGAGCGCGCTGCGAACAGAAGCGGACACAGCCTCTATTGTACCCTGGTTTATATCAACCAGGAGGGGATGATCGGTTCTGCGCATCGTAAACTGCAGCCGACCTATGAAGAGCGCCTCGCCTGGGCGCCGGGGGATGGCAATGGATTGCGTGTGCACTCCCTGGGCCCCTTTACTGTGGGGGGCCTCAATTGTTACGAAAACTGGATGCCGCTGTCACGCGCGGCGCTCTATGCTCAAGGGGAAGACCTGCATGTGGCCGTTTGGCCCGGAGGGCTACACAATACAGAAGACACCACCAGATTTGTTGCCAAGGAAAGCAGAAGCTTTGTGATCTCGGTCTCCGGCCTGATGCGCCCTGCAGATTTTCCCGAGGATACACTGGCGCGGACGGAAATACTCGAGAATGCGGACCCATTTCTGGCAAATGGAGGTTCTTGTATTGCTGCGCCGGATGGAGCCTGGGTGGTGGCACCCCAGGTGGATAAGGAAATCCTGATCACCGCAGAGCTGGGCCACGCAGTTGTCAGGGGCGAGCGCCAGAACTTCGATCCCACCGGCCACTACAGCAGGCCTGATGTGACCCGCCTGGTGGTTGACCGCAAACGCCAGCAGCTTGCCGATTTTATTGATACCGAATAAAACCGGCTCGCGGTACAATCCCGGGCTTAAGCCCTGCTTTGGCCTATTGCTTCTTGGGGCGAGAGCTGCCAGGCAGTTTCCTTGTGGTTAGAGCTGGAGAAGCCTGCTTGAGATTGCTGTTGCGGAGGATTTCCCGCTCAACAGAGTTTTCTGCTATGGACACTATCATAAAACGCTTGCTTTACAGCCAAGTCATCAATAGGGATTTCACGTTTTCCCACGGCTGCTTCTGTAACAGGAGAACAGTGGTATTATGCCTATTCAAACAATAGATCTCCTGTGCTGGTGGCTTTTTATTTAATCAGAGTACTGCGGTCAAAATTGAGCTTAAACCCTTTATTTCCACTACTCGCAACTAATACCGAGAGATTTCCTGCACTGTTATAGGAATATTGAATCGATTGTGGAAAATCATGATCAATGTTCTCGAAGTGCAGCCGGTCTTTTGAACAGGAGACCAATTTAAAGGCGATGGGCAGAGTATTTTCTGAGACTTTGGCAAGGTAAAAGATATTTTCAGCCATATTTACCAGTCTGAGCGACTCATAGCCGGAGTTTTTGCCACTGCTGAGAGTGACTTCACTGTAGCCTTCATAGGTATCGTCACTGACCTTACTCCAATGTTCCTTATAGGTTCGCTGGGAGGATTCGGAAACCCAACTGCCCAGGATCCAGTCAAGTGCATCCAAAGAACGGCAATCCGTCGATGCCTGGGTGAGTGGTGCAAAAATAATGGTCAATAATATCGCATATCTCAGTAAATACATGGTGGTCACACCCTTTGATCAAACTATGCTTGCAGTAATAATACTGAGTTTGTTGTAAAAATCCGGCCCCGATCATTTATCCAAATGGGACCGGGTCTTACTCACGGCGGCGTATTTTCCCAGCGTCCATGCCCTTTACACCGACAGGGATGGCTTAATGGCGGTCAATATTAAACCATCCCGATCTCTATTGGACTAATTTTGTATGATCTTGTAGATGTCTCCATTTATGTCACAGATATACAGTTCTCCGAAATAGTCTTCACCAAAGCTTGAAATTCTACTAATGCTGCCGCTGCTCGGAGCCAATTCTGCGGTGCGGTCAGTGTACTCGGATACCGTGTTGCCGTCATACTTCAGCGACCAGATCTGGTTGGAACAGTAATCGGCAAAGAAATAGGTTCCGTCCAGCCAGGGTATGCTGGTGCCTCGATAGACATAGCCACCGGTGAGGGAGCAGCGGAAAGGGGAGCCGCCGTGACTGTATTCCCAAATTGGGAAGTCCAAGGTGTTGGGATTCGGGCAGCCGCTGGTATTATACGCATTGTTGCCTTCGTAGCAGCGCCATCCCCAGTTGTTGCCGCCACTACTGGAGGCTGGTTGAAAATTGATTTCCTCCCAATTGTTCTGGCCGACATCACCAATCCAGAGGTCGCCGGTGTCGCGGTCAAAACTGGAACGCCATGGGTTGCGCAGGCCGTAGCTCCAGATTTCGTCTCCAAACGGATTGCTCGCAGGAATCGAATAGGGCAGCGAACTCACATCAATACGCAGCATCTTTCCCAACAGGTCATTGAGGTTCTGCGCGCGGTTATCCGGATCACCGCCTGAGCCGCCGTCACCCATACCGATGTACAGGTAACCATCGGGACCGAAAGCCATCCAGCCACCATTGTGGTTGGCAAAAGGTTGGCTGATGGAAAATACAACCTGCGCAGAGTCGGGGTTCGCTGTTTGCGGATTGGTACTGGAGCGTTGATAGCGTGTTACAAAGGTTCGATTGTTTTGGGTATAGTTGATATAGAGAAAGCCGTTGTTTGCATAATCGGGGTCGAATGCGAGGCCGAGCAGGCCCTGTTCAGAACTGGTGTTTAAGTTGCTGATCGACAGGAAAGTCGAGACCAAGGCGCCGCTTGCCCGATCAAGGATCTTGATCCGCCCGGTGGACCCGGAACGCTGTTCAACCACATAGATCCAGTCGGGATTCGTTCCATCATGGGTTACAAAAACCGGCCGGGTCAAGCCGCTGGCGAATTCAAAAGATGATAAGACGCCAGTTTCAACAAGCTGTATCTGTTCCTGTTGGGAATTCCCGGAGAGAGAGGCGGGTGCTTGCGGTAATGGTGACGCCTGCAGTGCCGTGATGCTCAGGCCCAATACAGCCAAACTGATGAGGGTTGTGATTGACATTTGTACTCTTCTCCTTGAGTTTCTTGTATGTTATGTGGAGTGCAAGCGCTAATATAATTATTTCAGCGCATTGGAGTGTATAAAATTCTTTGCCAGCCAGATAGCCTTATCGGCGCAAGTATTACCCGAGGCGGTCCAGGGCATGAATTGTCCGCTATGACAGGACGAAAATACCGGTTTTTGAATAGAATTTATCCAGTGCCTGATGGTTTTTAGTTGCAGTCTGCACCTATTTTGGTGAAAAGGAGATAGTCTGTAGGCCCAACTGGGCTCCTGTCTCCTGCCAGTGCGTTGAGCCGTGTGGAACAAGAGAGACAAAGAGGGGGGGGGTACTCCTGGATTCAAGAAAAAACGCGCTAACGCCTGTGACAGAGTAGGACTGCTGAAGCAGAGTTCACACAGGCACCCGGTTCACACAGGCACCCGTAAGAGCGATAGACTGTGTAAACAGGGCAATTCCCGGCGCCAACCAACCCGCTTACAGCGTCTGGATGTCAGTGATGGCGATTGTTGATAGGCCCGTGCTGCACGGAAAACCTGTAGCGGATGGCAGAGGCAGGAGTGTCTGGCGTCTGGACATACTATACAACGCACTCTGTGAACTTGGACTCCGGCCGGGATGGCAGGCGTCTCAGCAGCTAGTATGAGCACGATGGTAATCCAGACATTTTGGCTATCTTTTTATAAACCCCGGGAGATCTTATGAAGCAATTAGCCTGCTTATTATCACTGACAACAGTGGTTCTATCACCCAGTGTTACAGCTGAATCCCGTCATTCGGGTACGGTTGGCGACGCAGTAATTGCCAAGCAACGGCTAAATCTTAAAAAAAATACCCAGGGTAAAGGGTTTGGTCCCCAGTCCCCGCGTAACATCGATTCCCTATCGGGGAATAATCAGATTGTTTTTGCCGCGGCGCCTGCCTACAACGAAATGCATTTATGCAACATACATTTTCACAAGTCTGCCGAGCATGCAGGCGGTCAATATGCAAAATATGCGGGCAACGGTGACGGAAATGGGTATCAAACCGGGTACGTTTATTCAGGCAAGTTAACCCAGGGCGAGATTTTACCTGTGAGCCGAGAGATATGCTCTGGCAAGCATGGCAGTCTCCAGTCTGGAGACACTATCGAGGTGCACTATGTGCATTCCTCGGCCCAGGTAAAACCCGGTCCTACACTGGGTGCCTGCCTGAGTGACTCGATCAAGAACCCACAATTACGTGTGGAAGCCCAGGTTGTTGTTTTAGTCAATGATAGCAGTGCGATGAACTTTATGGTGCTGGCCAAGCTTGGTCAAAAAAATACATTTTACCAGGCCCTAAATATACCCGATAATACCGGCACACCCATTGTGTACAGTGGTTCTACAACGGGTCCTGGCTACAATGAAGTGGGTTCCCCATTCCAGGTAACCTGGAGCGTTCGTCCCAATGTTGCCAAGGTCAATATAGAGACCGTTGGGAAATGGTGTGAAGAGAATGTTTTCAATGAAAATCATGCGCATGGTGTAAGAAACCTTGTGATGAATACAGACCTCTTATCTCCCATTGAGCAGTAACCTAGCAATACAGCCTGTATTTCCGATTGGCTGTGGTTGTAGATCTGGTTTATAGGTTTAAATAGGACTGGAGGGGCTGGCGCTGATGAGTACTGCCAGAGCACCTGGACGATGGGATTGAACAGTACGGCCTGTGGGCCCCATCTGTACCACTTACCAAATTAAAAAAATGGGTTATAGTCAGCTCCTTCCGTCGAGTGCTCACACCAATTCAGGAGGAGGATAAATAATCTAATTCTTTCAACTTAATAAATTCTCAATGTGTAGATTGATTTGTCTGACAGAAAATAAAAAACAAAAAATACGCGGCAATCTATAGCATGTAAATACGCCAAAAACTCGTAATTACTTATTATTTAGATGGGATTATCAATTTATTAATTATTCTTAAAATCATATTGAATATAACAGCTCTAAATTGTTAAGTTGGCATGAAATTACACTTTCATTCCTTGTCACCATATCCAGCACAAAAACAGAATTGACTTTAACAGTAGCGCATTGAAGCCCTGTTATTCAGAGTGTTCGATTATTTATTTTGTTGTTCCCTATTGGCAATTATCGCGATCATCAGCAGCCGCACAAAGTAAATCGCGCCTCCTCAGGCATCTGTTATATCCGGAGCTGCCCAGCACCAGCAAAAAAGAGGCTTGAATTGGCAAGAAAGGTGCAGGCTGCAAGTACGGCATTGCCCACAAAATCAGCTTTACCATACTAAAAAGGATAGGGTATGGTAGCAGCAGAGGTGGAGGGGTAGAGTTATGCTGTACTGAAATCACAATAATTACGTTAACTTGTAGAAAGGATTAAATAACAATGAAATATTTAACTTTAATGGTAGTATTTGTTTTACTCGTCCCGCAATTTGTACTCGCGTCCGAAAAAGCTATTAAAGTCTCTGAGGTTTCTGTAATATATAATCGCAATGGTGACTTTTACAATTTTCATATTAATACTCAACACGGCGAACCAAAAATTATAGAGAACTATAATGAGAATGATGATCCACTTTGGCGGATGCGTGTAACCACAAAGCAACAATATATGGATGACGATCTTTATATCCCAGTCGCTTTTAAAATAGAGGAATATGTTAATGGGTCCTGGCAATTATTGGGTTATCCGGAATTTATGGGCACATCCCCTGGCCAGGAAGCGTATTTAAGATGGGATAATGATGATACAGATTACTATGAGTTGTTCGTAACGACACAGCCTGGCAATAGTGAATCGGAGATAAAAAGTTTTGAAAAGTGCAGTTCTAACGACTCAACAACAGCGCTGCCCTGTTGTGAAAAAAGATGCAGAGATGATAATCGGTGGAGACTTGTTTGCTGTGATCCCTTTGGGTGCTGCCGATGCGGTGTCTGTTGTATACCTGATCCACAATGATAATATAAAAAACCCCTTGCTTGGGGCTTTTTATATTTAAATCTTCTCTATGCAAAAATTACCCTTGAAATAGGTACTTTCAGGCACCACCAATTGCTCTAAGGAAATTAAGTGGCTCTTTATAGATAAAGCTGGGATTGAGATAATCGGTTGATTATCCTAAACAGTGTTGTATCATTACTGAGTTGCTGGCAAGGACTGCCATAGTAAGTCAATCGCTGAGCTATGGTAATCCTCCCATTTTTAACTTCAGAAAAAAATGGGAGGACTAACTCCTATCTGAACAACCAGATAGATTTTCTCTAGTCGCCTGATTTTTAACGATCAAATGGGTCAAAAGCCACTCAGAGAAAAGTCGATTCTTGGCGGCAGCATTACAGCGCCTGGAAGGACAGCGATCTATCTTGGGTGGTTTATTGTCAGTGGTAGAGTGCTCCACTGGGTATAGAGTTTACAAACCACTGCATACTCAACAGAAAGCTGGCCCAAAATTTTCCTTTTGTCAATCTTATCCGATTTCACGGCATCTTTGCGCCCAATAGCAAGCACCGGATTCTTAATTACTTCGGTTTTTCTTGGCAGTAAACAGGGCAGTCCGACATTTCCAGGGGATGACTGGCTCCCTAAGCGCTGTATAGAATGGCAAGAAACAATGACCTGGATGCAGCGACTTAAACGGGTTTTGAACATCAGTATTGAAGCCCGTGGACGTTGCCGCGGTTACGTCAAGGTGAGTGCCGGGATTGAAAGTCCGATATTAATCAAGCACATCCCCAGATCTCTTGGGCAGAAAGCCGCTCATTTCGACACTCCTCGCCATGCACTGCCACCAGATTCGGTTATAACTCTTTTTCAGAGGAAATAGCTAAGAGTTTGTCTACAATAGCTGGTACAGAAGCAGGCGGTGATATTTTAAGAGGAATTGTAGCGTCGAAGGGTGAAATTACGTTTGAATATAGGAGAGGAGTATTCGCTGCCGAAGGTGAATGGTTTGGGAAAAATTCTACTATTTACTTCGACCCTAATCATGTTGAATCAATAGTGACCTCTGGGAATATTTTCAGAAATGCAAACACAACTATGGTGCTTTCTCACGAACTTTGTCATGCGTGGAATAACGCTGCTTCAGGTTGGTTTGGTAGCGGCGTACCCCGAATAGGGAATGCCATTAGAGGGCTGCCTGGGCAAGAGATGTGGGCTACAAGGCATACCAACCTAGTTCGCAGACAACTGGGATATAAATATATACGCACACACTATAGCCATAATGGTAATCAATTTTGTGTCGAGGGTTGCTAAAGTGAAATTGGCTAATCTATTGATTCCACTTGTAATTGTATGTTTTGTAGGTTGCCAGGAATCAAGTACTCACTGGGACGGTAGTATTGAGAAATTGCCCAAAGTCGCCCAATCTTGCGTTACCAATTGGGTTGGTAATTACTACACGATTAAGGAAGCAGAAATTTTTATTGATCGGAACATCGGTAAGCCTGATAAATCGTTAATTGTTAAGTCTGGTATATCCGGTAGAGCATCATATGAATTATTTGGTATTCTCGAAATGGACGGTGAGTTTAAAACCATTTATATTAGCCCAAAGTATGATAACCCAATAATTGAAAAGGTTTCAAGTGATAATGCAGCACAATTCGCTGCAGTACTTGAGAAATCAAGTTCTATCGAAAGCAAAATTATCAAGAATAATTTTCAGAATCTCAGCCATGTGCCTTGTGAGTTTATTCGCTTTAGCTCACCGAAAAAGCAAATTAATATCGTTTATATTGGTTTGATTAACGACTCGGAACTTGACCACGCTACAAAGTTATTCTTTGATCTCAGAAAAGAATCTACCAAAAGAATGAATGGAAAGATTGCCGAAAATACTGAAAGAAAAATCCCTTCAGAAGAAGAGTTAATTTTATTGAAGAATAGAATTTGGAATAATCTATTTTTTGAAATGAAGCAATAAATTTACGAATGGCGCCGCTACGTAGAGAAGGTGGAGTAAAATCTTGACACAACAGTTTTTACAGAGATCTCGTTTTGAGATCGAGTCCTTTCCGCTACCGGAGAAAAAGGGAACGCTTCCTCTTTTTTCCCGACCCCACCAGCAAAGCCTCGGCAGGGATAACCAGCCAGGGCTTTGTTGTTTTGGGTTGCTCAGTTTTTGTCGCTTTCCTGTTCGGGTTGATCCACGGCCAACACCAGGAATCCCGGCATCACCCGCACGCGCACTGGGGCTTGTATGTTGAACCCGGCGGCGGCGAGCCAATGGTCTCCCATCCGCAACCAGGGTACTTGCTTCGAGGGTCGCGGGGGCCAGTGGCCCGGATACTCGTAATTCTTCATTGGCCATTATCCATTAAATCGAATAGCCAATTAACGCCAACGATAACTAATAAAAAAACAACCAAGGCTGCCAGCTAAAAACATCATTGCCGGTATAATGAACCATTGCAGTATTGTATTAACGCCAACATAAGGGTCTGCGTACAGTTTATAGAGGCGTTTGCCTCCATCGACCTCTTCGAGATAAGTCCTGCCGCGATTAATAGATGAAATATTATCCAGCTGATCAACTCGACTTGTCATTTCCTGCTTCAGTTTGTCAAAATCACGACGCTCATCTTTAGAGCCGCTGGTGCTCATGTTAAGAATTGAGAAGGCATCCAAGCTCTCTCCAGCCAGCAAAACACCTTGACTGCGATAGTGATACTGGCGTTCAGTGCGACTTAATGTACTGGCACCCATTAACGCCCCGCCGAACATAAGGAACACCAATCCAGTGATTAGCCATCGTCGAAATGCCAACTTGTGAGATTGATGCTTTGCCAACACCACTTTACGCACTTCACTCACTTCTTTTAACTTTTCCAGTTCATTGGAATCTATCGTCTCGCTCATCTGTTGCGAATTAATATGATATACACGGCTTAATTTTGAAAATATATCTTCCGATGGAAAACACTTGCCAGTTTCCAGTTTTGACAAATATGATTGCTCAATTTCAATTTTTTCAGCGGCTTCAGGCTGAGTCCAGCCCGCTTTTTCTCTTAGGCTTCGAAGGTATACACCAAATTTCATTATAGATTTCCTTGATATAATTTAATCTTTAATCTCATCGACTTGACCTCCAATATTCTTAGCAAGTCTTAACAGGAATACTATTAGAATAACCCACGAATACTTAGGAATATTGCTTAAAATTGTCCAAACGGTGTTGTTAAAAATAAAATTATCTATTTTAGGCGCTCTTCAATACCAAGACTGACTCGGTAAAATTTATCACAATGCTTGGAAGGCACACTGCCCAATAACCCTCGCCATTCGTAAGCACGCTCGCAATATCTCTTGGTGCTGCAATGGTATGTAGCTGAGCCAAACGGGATTGTTAATGCTTAATAACGCACTCTATTCTGACTTCGTTATGGAACGAGTTGCCATAGGTTGTAACACAATGTGGCTTTTTCTCGCTTAACGACAATACTCTTGTCGTCGCGGCATTACCCTTGCCGCTCTTTTATCCACCGAAATATAAAATTTTCATGTTCTACCTAACTAACAGGCTGCTGAAAAAGTCCCTTTAACGAAATTTTTACCTTAACTCTTATAAAATCAGAAAATTCAGAGCCTACAAAACAAGTGTTTTTTTGATTCTAAAACTTCAAGATGATGATGCTTTAATTCAAAATCCGAGTTTTTCAGCAGCCTGCTAATCTAATATGCTCTTTTTGCACGCTATTGTAACAATAGTCTTACCACAGCAAGCGTTTTTGATTGCTTTATATTCACGCCATTTAGGCATGAATGTAAGCAGCGAGATTATACATGAAAATTGATGAGCTTCCCATTGCGCCAAACGTGCGCAAACACTATTGCGCGCTGCAACCAAGAACCTCCAAAAGACAACAGGGAGTGAAACTATGTGTAAGGTTCACCAACGACCGGTCATTGCCGGCAACGCAATCACCACCGATGTTGGAGAGCGTTTCAACCTGAATGCGCTACACCATGCAAGCGCGGGTGAAAAGCGAAATGGCCCAACCAACTGGCTTGCCCTTGAATCAACACACCAGTTGATCTAAGGGCCCACTAATCCATACGGCACGGAACCCTATCCGCGCATGGCATTGGTAGCGTGGTCTAGGTTTTAGGTGAGGGCGCTTGCTATATTTGTGGGCGTTTGCCCTGTCTCTATACCCCACAGCCCGCCACGGCAATACAACCGCTTGCTGGCAGAAAGCATGGATGAAGTCTTTCCAGAAGTACCCATTCGCCAATGGGTGCTGAGTTTTCCTTCCCAGCTGCGATTTCTACTGGCTCGCTAATTGGACCTGATGGGCGGGCACGTCCGTGAATAATGCAGAGTGTTGGCGATTTACTAGTAGAGCAGGAGGGAAGAATACCCCTCTCTCAGGATCGTATGAGGCATGGATGCCGATTACGAGCGTACAAGGATGTATTCACAGCGTGTCCTGGGAGAGGGGTATTCTTTCCTTCCGGCCCGGTAGTATGACGGACCCTCCCTACCGGGAGAATCCGTTTCTCAACCATTTTCACTGTCCAGCGCCCGCTCCTTTTGAATGCGCAGATACACTTCTTCCCGGTGCACGGGCAGGGATTTGGGGGCGGCGATGCCCACCCTGACCTGGTTGCCGGAAATACCCAATACGGTGACGGAAACATTTTTTCCAATTCTGAGGTTCTCGCCTGGCCGGCGTTTTACAACCAACATAAGTCTTTCCTTCCGGATCGCAAATCCTGGATTGATTTTTCGTGATGGGAATAGCTGGAAAATAACGACTGGAGGCAAAGCAGGGTGGGGCACGGGAACGGTAGGCGGTAAAGCAAAACAGGCGCGTGCAACGCTTCCAGAGCCTGGGCAACCACCCCTGGCGTCTGATAATGTCCCACTTTATTGAAGACGAGCGGGCTTCTAGCGTATTATCCATAGAGCCATTTTGATAGTGATGTTATCAATTTGGTTAGCTGGCCCCTGGTGTTGCACCACCTTGGGTCAGCGCCTTTTACTTACGCTCAGGTCACGTACCGTTCTCCTGTTGCAGGGAGGGCTTTTAGAGACTATGCCCGGGCTGGAAAATGCCCGGATTTTTTTGGGCCTTATGGGTTAGCAGACATTGGCCCAATCACGGCCCCAATACCGCTGAATGCACCTGGATTCTACGCCGCTTTGACACGAAAGAAAACGAAATGCAATCCAATAAGATTATTTTGATGCCTGTATTTCTAACTGCCTGCGAATAGAAAAATGGCAATGCCCGCCTGAAACCTACAAGTAGCATTGACTCTTGTCAGCGCCTGTCCCGGTGTTGCCATGGCACAGCAGGGGGCGGCTGTTGATGTGCGGTTGCCCCTGCCATGCTTTTTTCGCTTCCCTGGAAGCATCCAGCACCCTGGCAGGGGGGCGTTAAACGCCGGTTTACAGGCGGCGTCGGAACAGGGGCAGCGGCTGGTCGACACCGGCCTGGTAGCTGTCGCTGAAGTCGTGCAGGGAGTCGTGCAGGCTGGCGAGGGGCTCGTCACCCTCGAAAGCGTAGGCGTTAAAGCCGCAGCGCCGCAGATAGGTAAGCTGGTCGCGCATAAAACCGCCCACGGCGCGCAACTCGCCCTTGAAGCCGAAGCGCTCGCGTAACAAACGGCCTGTGGTGAAGCCGCGGCCATCGGCGAAGGCGGGAAAGTGCACGGCGATCAGCGGGCATTCGGTCGCCGCTGCGCCAATCGATTCCGCGCCCTCGTCACTGTCGAGCCATACGCCGATTTCGCCACTGCGCGCAGTGAGCGCCCGGCGCTGGGTCTGCCACTGGCGCAGGGGCAAAATCACCTTTCCCGCAGCCGGGATATCGGGGCTTTCCCCCGCTGCTGTTTGCGCCAGCAAGCGCCACTGGTTGGGGCGGACCTCGCCGTCGATAATCAGCTCGCTGGGGTTGCCCGGCTGCGGGCCCGGTTTAGCCGGCTTTGGCATAAACGCTCTCCTTAAAGGGCTGCAGGCCAATGCGCTTGTAGGTGTCGAGAAACGACTCGGCGGTGCGGCGCTGTTGCACATAGAGGTCGAGGATCTTGCCGATCACCTCCGGGACTTCCGCGCGGGAGAAACTGGGCCCCAGCACCCTGGCCAGGCTGGCATCATTGGCGGCGCTGCCGCCGAGCTGGATCTGGTAGAACTCCTGGCCTTTCTTATCCACGCCGAGAATGCCGATATGCCCCACATGGTGGTGGCCACAGGCGTTCATACAGCCGGAGATATTCAGGTTCAGATCGCCCAGGTCGTAGAGGTAATCCATGTCGTCAAAGCGGCGCTGGATCGCCTCCGCCACCGGGATGGATTTGGCATTGGCCAGGGAGCAGTAGTCACCACCGGGACAGCAGATCATGTCGGTGAGGGTGCCGATATTCGGGGTGGCGAAACCGTGTTGGCGCGCCTGCTGCCACAGTGCGTACAACCTGCCCTGTTCAACATCGGCGAGCACCACATTCTGATCGTGGGTGACCCGTGCCTCGCCAAAACTGAACGCGTCGGCGAGATCGGCAATGGCATCCAGTTGGCGGTCGGTCACATCGCCGGGGGGGACGCCGGTGGGCTTGGTGGATAACTTGATGGCGCGGTAACCCGCTACCCGGTGGCAATAGGTGTTGCGCTCCAACCAGCGCGCGAAGGCTTTGTCACCCTCTGCCTGCTGTTGCAGGGCGGCTTCGCTGGCGCTGCCGTCGAAGCTTTTGTAAGCGGGGGCGGTGAAGAAGGATCTGGCCCACTGCAGCGCCTGCGGGGTCAGTTTTTCTGCGCCGTCTTTACCCTGCTGCCACTCCTCTTCCACCCGGCGGCCAAACTCCTCGGGACCCAGGGCTTTCACCAGGATTTTGATGCGCGCCTTGTACTTGTTGTCGCGGCGGCCGAGGCGATTGTAAACGCGGACAATGGCTTCCAGGTAGGAGAGCAGGTCCGCTTCCGGCAGGAAGTCGCGGATGGTTTCGGCAATCACCGGCGTGCGCCCCTGGCCGCCGCCAGCGAGTATCTGGAATCCCAGATCGCCGTCGCGCTTGGTGATCTGCACGCCGATATCGTGTACCCGGATGGCGGCGCGGTCCTGTTGGGAACCGCTCACCGCGATCTTGAATTTGCGCGGCAGGAAGGCGAATTCCGGGTGGAAGCTGGACCACTGGCGGATCAATTCGCAGTAGGGGCGGGGATCGGCAATCTCGTCGGGGGCGATGCCCGCGAAGGGGTCCGAGGTGGTGTTGCGGATACAGTTGCCGCTGGTCTGCACTGCGTGCATTTCCACCTCGGCCAGTTCGGTGAGGATATCGGGCACATCTTCCAGGTGCGGCCAGTTGAACTGCAGGTTTTGGCGCGTGGTGAAGTGCGCGTAGCCCTTATCGTAGTCGCGGCTTATACGGGCCAGGCGGCGCAGCTGGGTGCTGTTGAGGAGGCCGTAGGGCACGGCGATGCGGAGCATGGGGGCCAGCCGCTGGATATAGAGGCCATTTTGCAGTCGCAGCACCAGGAACTGCTCCTCACTCAGCTCGCCTGCGAGGAAGCGTTGCGTCTGGCCGCGGAACTGGGCCACGCGGTCATTGAGTATGGCGCGGTCCCGATCGTCGTATCGATACATTACAGCTTGATTCCATTGCCTGTGTGCGCTGGTGGCGGAGAAAGGGGCGGGCCCCGGGCGGTTCTCCGAGGGCGCATAACATACCAGCGCGCTTATGCAAAAAATAACAATATTTTTCGCTATGTCTGTAACCAACGGTTATAAGGTAGGTGGTGGGTCCAGCAGGTCCGCCTTGCGCCCCCCGCGGGGATTTGGTCTACTTGACTGGCCGTTGCCAACGGCCTATCTGCGTTGAATAACAATAATGAGCAATCGGAGAGATTCGATGAGTGATGAAGTTGTTGCCGCCCCGGAAGATGACAACGTCGTAGACGCCCTCGCCGCCGTGGCACTGGTGGCTGTGTTCGTCGTTACCTGTGTTTTCTGGGTCGCCACCCGATAGTCGGCCCCCAGGCCCGGAGCTGAGCGGTGCCGGGCAAACCCTCCTCAAGCGCTGGCCGGGGCTGCATACCGCGACCGCGCAAGTGCGCCGCTCAGCCCATATTGCTGAGCACGCCCTTCACAATCCCCGCCAGGATCAGCACAAACAGGATTGTAAAAACGATGCCGGCTACCAGGTAGTGCATCACGCTGCCGCTCTGAAAGTCCCGCTTGCGGTTCTTGTTGCTCTGCACACCGATGGCGGCCGCCAGGGTGCTGAGCACTATCTGGCCAAAGCCGGGCTTGTCTGCTTTCTTGCCGTTGCTCTCTTGCACAGGCTCACTCCTCAAGATTGGGGCGCAGCCAGCGCGCCAGTTCCCGCGCGCTGACCCCTTTGCGTTCTGCCAGGCTTTGCAGCTGGTCCCTGCCGATTTTGCCGACATTGAAGTACTTTGCCTGCGGATGGGCAAAGTACCAGCCACTCACCGCCGCTGCAGGCATCATGGCAAAGTGCTCGGTGAGGCTGACCCCTGCATTTTGCTCCGCCTGCAGCAATCTGAACAGGGTGGCTTTTTCCGAATGATCCGGGCAGGCCGGGTAACCGGGGGCGGGGCGAATACCCCGATAGGCCTCTTTGATCAGCTGTGCATTGCTGAGCGCCTCGTCCGGTGCATAGCCCCAGTATTCCGTGCGCACCTGGCGGTGCAGGGTTTCGGCGAAAGACTCCGCCAATCGGTCTGCCAGGGCCTTGACCATAATGGCGTTGTAGTCGTCGTTTTTGGCGGCGTAGCTGTCCGCCAGCGCATCCGCGCCGATACCGGTGGTGACCGCGAAGCCCCCCACATAATCCATTTGGCCGGATGCCAGTGGGGCGACAAAGTCTGCCAGGGAGCGGCACAGCCCATCGCCCCCGCGCTTTTGCACCTGTTGACGCATGTGGTGCAGGCGCGCCAGCTCTGCACTGCGGTTTTCGTCTTTGTAAACAATAATATCGTCGCCGATGCTGTTGGCGGGCCAGAGCCCGAACACGGCGCGGGCGCGCAGGTGTTTTTGCTGGATTATTTCGTCCAGCATGCGCTGCGCATTCCTGTAGAGATCCGTGGCGGCTTCACCCACGATGGCATCGTCCAGAATGCCGGGGAATTTTCCCGCCAGATCCCAGGCAATAAAAAAGGGCGTCCAGTCCAGAGTGTCGAGCAGCTTTTGCAGGGGAAAGTCGTCAATGACCGTCAGGCCCAGTTTGTTGGGTCGAGTAGGGCGGTAGTTTTGGCAGTCAAATTCCGGCGCCGCATCGCGCGCCTGCATATAGGTCAGGGGGGTGTCGTTGCGCTTGCGGTTGGCGGTGCGGTGGCGCACTTTTTCGTACTCAGCGCGTATTTTTTCTACAAAGGGCGGGCGCAGCGTATCGGAAATCAGGCTGCTGGCCACTCCCACTGCGCGGGAGGCGTCGGCCACATAGACCACCTGGTTGCGCTTGAACTGGGGCTCAATCTTGACGGCGGTATGCGCCTTGGAGGTGGTGGCGCCGCCGATCAGCAGGGGCATATCAAACCCCTGGCGCTCCATTTCGGCTGCCACGTGCACCATTTCATCCAGGGAGGGGGTGATCAGGCCGGACAGGCCAATGATGTCGCAGGCTTTTTCCCGCGCGGTCTGCAGGATGGTCTCGGCGGGCACCATTACACCGAGATCGATGACCTCGTAATTGTTACAGGCCAGTACCACCCCCACGATATTCTTGCCGATATCGTGCACATCGCCCTTTACCGTGGCCATCAGAATACGGCCGTTGGAACGGCTGTCTTCGGTTTTTTCCGCCTCGATATACGGCTGCAGGTAGGCCACTGCCTGTTTCATCACGCGGGCGGATTTCACCACCTGGGGCAGGAACATCTTACCCTCGCCAAACAGGTCGCCGACGATATTCATACCGTCCATTAGCGGCCCTTCGATGACGTCCAGGGGGCGGGAAGCGCTTGCGCGGGCCGCCTCGGTATCCTCTTCGATATAGCTGTTGACACCCTTTACCAGGGCGTGGGCCAGGCGCTCGTTCACCGGTAGCTGGCGCCAGCTCAGGTCCTCCTTGCGCGCGGTGGCGCCGCCTTCGCCCTGATAGTTGGGGGCGATATCCAGCAGGGCCTCGGTGGCCTCACTGCTGCGATTGAGAATGACATCCTCGACCTTTTCCCGCAGTTCCTGCGGCAGTTCGTCGTAGACCGCCAGCTGGCCGGCGTTGACGATGCCCATATTGAGACCGGCTTTGATAGCGTGGAACAGGAATACCGAATGGATTGCCTCGCGCACCGGGTTGTTGCCACGAAAGGAGAAGGAGACATTGGAGACACCGCCGCTTATCTGGGCACCGGGCAGATTGTTGCGAATCCAGCGGCAGGCCCGGATAAAGTCCACCGCGTAATTGTTGTGCTCCTCGATACCGGTGGCGACGGCGAAAATATTTGGGTCAAAAATAATATCCGTGGGATCGAACCCGACTTCCCGTACGAGCACATCGTAGCTGCGCTGGCAGATTGCGATCTTGCGCTCGAAGGTGTCTGCCTGGCCCTCCTCGTCAAAGGCCATTACCACCACAGCCGCACCATAGCGCAGGCACAAGCGTGCTTTATCGATAAACTCCTCCCTGCCTTCCTTGAGGCTGATGGAGTTGACGATGGGCTTGCCCTGGATGCACTGCAGGCCCGCTTCGATCACCGCCCACTTGGAAGAGTCCACCATAAACGGCACCCTGGCGATGTCCGGTTCGGTGGCGGCGAGGTTGAGGAAACGGCGCATAGCGGCGAGCGCATCGAGCATCGCCTCATCCATATTGAAATCGATCACCTGAGCGCCGTCTTCCACCTGGGTGGCGGCGACCTGCAGGGCGGTATCGTAGTCCTCCTCCAGAATCAGGCGTTTGAAGCGGGCGGAACCCGTGACGTTGCAGCGCTCGCCCACATTGACAAACAGCGCGCTTTCATCGGCGACAAAGGGCTCCAGGCCGGACAGGCGCAGGGCCGGTTTGATCTCCGGTGGCTGGCGCGGGGCCACTGGGGCGACTGCCCCGGCAATGGCGCGGATGTGGTCGGGGGTGGTACCGCAGCAGCCACCGAGGATATTGATAAAACCGCTGCGGGCAAACTCCGCCACAATTGCGGCCGTTTGCTCCGGGGTTTCGTCGTATTCGCCAAACTCGTTGGGTAGGCCCGCATTGGGGTGGGCGGAGACATAGGCGGTGCAGACGCCTGACAATGCCTCTATATACGGGCGCAACTCGGTGGCGCCGAGGGCGCAGTTGAGGCCCACGGAAAGCGGTTTGGCATGGGCGATGGAATAGTAAAACGCCTCGGTGGTCTGGCCGGACAGGGTGCGGCCGGAGGCATCGGTAATGGTGCCGGAGAGCATGAGCGGCAGTTCAAAACCCAGCGTCTCGAACAACCGTTGCATGGCGAAGATGGCCGCTTTGGCATTGAGGGTATCGAAGATGGTCTCGATCAGAATCAGGTCGCTGCCGCCCTCGATCAGGGCGCGCCCGGCTTCCAGGTAGTTCTCTACCAGAGCCTCGAAAGTGACATTGCGCGCGCCGGGATCATTGACATCCGGCGAGATACTGGCGGTGCGGGAAGTGGGCCCGATCACCCCGGCCACCCAGCGGGGACGCGCCGGTGTGGAGAGGGCATCCGCGGCGCGGCGGGCGATTTCGGCGGAGGTGCGGTTCAGCTCCTCCACCAGATGCGCCATATCGTAATCGGATTGGGACAGCCGGGTCGCGTTAAATGTATTGGTTTCGATAATGTCGGCGCCCGCCTGCAGGTATTCCCGATGGATCTGCTCGATCAGTTCGGGGCGGGTCAGGCTCAGCAGGTCATTGTTGCCCTTGAGGTCCCGGGCAAAGTCGGCGAAGCGCTCGCCCCGGTAGTCGGACTCCCCCAGCTTTGCCCTTTGGATCATGGTCCCCATGGCGCCATCCAGGATCAAGATACGCTGAGCCAGTGCCGTGTTGAGTTGCTCGAGGCGCCGGTTGCGAGACGGCTGCAACATGTACCAGTCCTTACTTGGTGTCGGGGGCGGGAAAGGCGTCAATCTTAGCACAGGCACGCCCTTTGACGGATGGCGACCTGATTGCCTTCGGCCGCTGCGCCCACTTCACTGGTCGATTTTTGTCTGCTACAGGCACTGTATCCTACAGGGTCTGGCGCGTAGGCCATAAAGCCCTAGACGTTCCGTCTGCCTGGTACTACCTTTGCGTGCCTGGAAAACCAGATTGAGGCGGCGGGGTGTACTGAATGTCCATAAAATGCGCCCGCATACCAGGCGTTCCAGATTGCACAGCCACAAGGAGAAGAACAGGATGCAAACCAGTGATAAGAACCGCCGGGTGATACTTGCCTCCCGGCCCGAGGGGCCCCCCGGAGAGGATAACTTCCGTATTGAGGAGGTGGCCGTGCCACAGCCGCAAGACGGTCAGGTGCTGTTGCGCACAGTGTATTTATCTCTGGATCCCTATATGCGCGGCCGTATGAGCGATGCCAAGTCCTATTCGGAGCCTGTCGCCCTCGGCGATACCATGGTGGGAGGCACCGTGAGCCGTGTTGTCGAATCCCGCCTGTCGGGCTACGCGGTCGGCGATTGGGTACTGGGCTACAGTGGCTGGCAGGACTATGCGCTCTCTGATGGTACCGGTCTCGTCAATATGGGCGCCAACCCCGATCATCCCTCCTATGCCCTGGGCGTATTGGGCATGCCGGGTATCACGGCTTATTTTGGCCTGCTGGAAATTGGTGAGCCGAGGCCGGATGAGACCCTCGTTGTGGCGGCAGCCACCGGACCTGTGGGGTCGGTGGTGGGACAGATCGGCAAGATCCAGGGCTGTCGTGTCATCGGTGTTGCAGGCAGCATCGAGAAATGCCGCTACGGGGTGGAGGAACTGGGATTTGATCGATGCCTCAATCACCGCGATGCCGACTTTCCCGAACAGCTGGCCGCGGCCTGCCCCAGCGGAATCGATATCTACTTCGAAAGTGTTGGCGGTGCGGTGTTTGATGCAGTGTTGCCACTGCTGAATGACTTTGCGCGCATCCCCCTGTGCGGCCTGGTCTCCCAGTACAATGCCACTGCACTGCCGCCGGGGCCCGATCGGATGAGCCTGTTGATGCGCGACGTGCTGATCAAGCGCCTGAAAATCCAGGGTTATATCATCTTCGACCAGTATGCGCGCTTCGGTGCATTCAGTGAGGCTTTGGGCCAATGGGTCGGCGAGGGCAAAATCCGCTATCGCGAGGATATCGTGCGGGGCCTGGAGCGGGCCCCGCGGGCGTTTATGGGCCTGTTACAGGGCGAAAACTTTGGCAAGCTGGTGGTGCGCGTAGGCGCCGACGACTGAGCTGTCCTGTCTGTATTGACGCCCTGGCACGCCGATGGGCTGCCAGGGACATGAAAGCATGCGGAGAATGCGATGAAGATCCTGATGGTATTGACCTCTCACGACAAACTGGGTGAAACCGGCCAGCAAACCGGTTTCTGGCTGGAGGAGTTTGCCGCCCCTTATTATGTCTTTAAGGGCGCTGGCGCCGAAGTTACCCTGGCCTCCCCGGAAGGAGGACAGCCCCCCCTGGACCCCAAAAGTGCCGAGCCGGAGTTCCAGACCGAGGCCACCCGGCGCTTCCACGGCGACCCGGCGGCGCAACAGGCGCTGGCCAATACAGTGAAACTTGCCCATCTGCACGCGCGGGATTTCGATGCAGTCTTCTACCCGGGTGGACACGGTCCCCTGTGGGACCTGGCGGAGGACCGGGCGTCCATCGCCCTGATCGAGGATTTCCACGGGGCGGACAAGCCCATTGGCGCGGTGTGCCATGGACCCGCGGTATTCCGCCATACCCAGCGCAAAGGCGGCGTGCCACTGGTATCCGGCAAGAGTGTCACGGGCTTCTCGAACTCTGAAGAGGCTGCAGTGGAACTGCTGGACGTGGTGCCCTTTCTGGTGGAGGAGATGCTCCGGGACCGGGGTGGTCACTATTCCAAGGGCGCGGATTGGGCACCTTATGTGGTGGTGGATGGCAAGCTGGTGACAGGGCAAAACCCCGCGTCCTCTGTGGAGGCCGCCGAAACCCTGTTGGGGTTTATCCCGGTCTGAGGCCGGGCGAGGGCGCTGCTCGCGCGCCCTCGCAAACAGAGCGGTTTCCCTTGTGCGCTTGGGGGCGTAAAATACCCGACAGAGAAACTCGGTTATTTGAGAAGGCTTATGTCAGATTTGAATGTGACCATTACCGAATCCGCTCAGGCATACTTGAAAGAGCTGCTGGACAAGCAGGAGTGCGAGGGTATTGCCATTCGCATGTTTGTCTCCAGTCCGGGCACGCCGAATGCCGAGACCTGTATCGCCTACTGCCGCCCGGGGGAAGAGGAGGAAGACGATGTGGTCATGGAGATGAACGGTTTCAGGGCCTACTTTGAAGAGCGCAGTGTGCCCTATCTGGACGAGGCCCGCGTCGACTATTCCCCGGACAAAATGGGCGGGCAGCTCACCATTCGCGCCCCCAACTCCCGCATGCCCAAAATCACCGATGACAGCCCGATTGAGGATCGCATCAATTATGTGCTCTACAACGAGATCAACCCCGGCCTGGCGGCCCATGGGGGGCAGGTGAGCCTGGTGGAGGTTACCGAGGACAAATATGCCGTGTTGCGGTTTGGCGGTGGTTGCCAGGGTTGTGGCATGGTGGATATGACCCTGAAAGAGGGCGTTGAAAAAACGCTGAAAGAAAAAATTCCCGAGCTTGCCGGTGTGAAAGATATTACCGACCACTCCGACAAGTCCCAGGCTTATTATTGAATGGACCTTGCCAGCGTAGGGACAGCTCCCTTCGCAGTATCTGTTTGAACCCGCGCACCCGGCGGGCGCGCTGTTGTTGGCCACAGGCCGGAGCGCGTCCGCATCCCCAGCGGCTGCCCCTAG
>NZ_JAVAMR010000079.1:0-6461 GCF_030731025.1 Microbulbifer sp. 2205BS26-8
CGCAAAATGTCCACAGGCGAAAACCCCCGAGGAAACGCTACCACATGGATCTTCAATATGAAGAACCGCTTTGGTTGGGCGGACAAGCAACAGCTTGAGCACTCCGGGCAAATTGGAAGTACAAGAGAGCTAAGTGATGCTGACCTCGAACGTATCGCCACAGGAAGCAGCTCGCGAACTACTGGCAAGGCGAAGGGCTAGGTCAGCTTTTGCGGACTTCTGCAGGCTTGTTGCTCCGGATGAACCACCGGCAGAGCACCACCTTTTACTGTGTGACTCCCTGGATAACATCATATCCGGCGACCTTAAGCGCTTGCTGGTGTTGATGCCGCCAGGCTCTGCCAAGTCAACCTACGCGACCGTTCGCTTCCCGGCTTACTTTCTGGGTAGGAAGGGCGATAAGGGCATTATCACCGCGAGCTACAACGACCGACTGGCTACACGCTTCGGGCGCAAGGTCCGCAACTTAATACGCACCAAGGATTACCTGCGGGCATTCCCTGAAACTGTGCTGGCCCAGGACTCTCAGGCCAAGGGCGAATGGGAGACTACAGAGGGCGGTTTCTACTTCGCTACAGGCATTGGTGGCGGTGTTACTGGCCGCCGGGCGGACCTTGCAGTTATTGATGACCCGATCAAGGGGCGAAAGGATGCGGATTCCCAACTGATCAGGGATAACGCCTGGGACTGGTATATCGACGATTTCCGCACCCGCTTAAAACCGGGTGGATCCATTGTCGTAATCCAGACCCGCTGGCACCAGGACGACTTGGCCGGGCGGATACTCCACGATGACTGGGATGGCGAAAGCGGCTGGGCTCAAGCAAAGGATGGTGAGCGCTGGTATGTGATCTGCTTGCCGGCCCGGGCAGGGGCAAACGACATTCTGGGCCGGGCGCCGGGCGAATGGCTATGGACAGACTGGTTTTCTCCCGAATGGTGGGAGCAAACAGAGCGCACAGCCAGGCAGAAAGACGTGCGCACCTGGAGCAGTCTTTACCAGCAGACCCCGAAAGATGAGGAAGGGACCTTTTTTAAACGGGAATGGTTTTCCAAGCGTTTCAACCCTGGCAGCCAACCGAAGCACACCAACAAGTACCTCAGCTCCGATTTTGCGGTTACTGAGGGGGATGGCGACTTCACGGAATTTGGTATTTGCGAGGTAGATTCAAACGATGACCTTTGGATTACGGACTGGTGGTTTGGTCAGGAAACAGCCGATGTCTGGGTCGATGCCGAACTCGACCTGATAAACCGCCACAAGCCATTGGTGGCACTGGGGGAATCTGGCGTTATCAGAAGAGCGGTTTCCCCATTTCTCTTAAAGCGAAGCCGTGAACGGCGGATTTACTGCAATTTTGAATGGATCACCAGAACAGCCGACAAGCCTGCGATGGCCAGGGCAATACAGGCCCGCGCCGCCCAGGGCAAGGTGCATATACCCAATACCCCGTGGGGGGATCGGTTGCTTAACCAACTTATGGGATTTCCCGCCGGTAAACACGATGACGGTGTGGACGTGCTCGCACTCATGGGGCTCGCCCTGGATGGCATGATCGGCGGTGTGGAGCCCCCACAAGAGCGGAAAAAAGACCCGTTGAGCGATTACATAGACGATGATGACAGAGAGGCGGATGACTCGTGGAAAGTAGCCTAGAAGAACTGACCGTTGAAAAGCTCAAGCGCCAGTTTGAAGAGTTCGACGACACCACCCGCAGTGCTCGCCTGTCTTCTGAAAACTGCCGGGACTACCGCGATCTAAAGCAGTGGTCCGCAGACGAAATAGCCGAGCTGAAGCGCCGCAAGCAGGCTCCCTTGGTGATACCCAAGGTTCCGGCAAAGGTCGATTTTCTGGTCGGGATGGAACGCCAGCAGCGCACCGACCCCCGGGCCTACCCGCGCACCCTGGCCGATGAGCCTTCCGCCGATGCGGTCACTGATGCCCTGCGCTATGTTGCCGACAATGTGGACTTTGACCAGATTGCCAGTGATGTATTCGAGCAGGGTCTGATTGTTGAAGGGTATGCCGGGGCAATTGTCGAGCCTGTGATGGTTCGGGAACAGGTTGAAATAGCCGTGAATTTCATTCCTTTCGATCGTTGCTATTTCGACCCGCACAGCCGCGAGCGCGACTTCTCGGACTGCACCTATAAAGGCTTGGTGGTTTGGATGGACCTGTCAGAAGCCAAGCTCCAGTACCCGGATAAAGCCGACAGGATTAGCGAGCTTCAAGCAAGCTATAGCGCTGGCGACACGTTTGAGGACAAGCCCCGCTGGGTGGATAACAGGCGCAAGCGCATCAAGGTTTGCCAGCATTACTTCCTGCACGGGGGAGAGTGGCACGTTGCGCACTTCACTGGTGAGCTGTTCCTGTTAGATCCACAGCCCTCCCCGCTGCTTGATGAGCATGGTGCCCCTGATTGTCCTATCGAACTTGTGCACGGATATATCACCCGGGATAACGAGCGCTATGGCCTGGTGCTATCCATGCTGGGCCTGCAGGATGAAATTAATCACCGCCGGTCCAAGGCACTGCATAGCTTGTCGTCAAAACAGGTGCTTTATGAACAAGGCGTCCTGCCGAATCCGCGCAAGACCGTAAACGAGTTAAAAAAGGCTGATGGAGCCGTGGAAGTTCCACAGGGCAGCCTGGAGAACAACCGTATTCAAATTCGCGAGAATGCGGACGTAGGCATGTCGCAATTCCAGCTTCTGCAAGAGGCCAAGTCTGAAATGGACGCACGCGGCGCCAGCAGCATTCTGAACGGCTTGTCCGGCGAGGGTGTGGAATTGAGTGGCCGCGCCCTCAGAACCATCCAGAACAACGCCCAACTTGAGATTGGCCCGCTAATGGATGCACACCGCCACTGGAAGCGTCGGTGTTACCGCCAGATGTGGAACCGCATCAAACAGTTTTGGGATAACGAACGCTGGGTTCGCGTTACTGATGACGAGGACAATCTGAAGTGGGTTGGCCTTAATCAGCCCGTGACTGTGGGTGAACGCCTGCAGGAGAAAGCCAGGGAGGGAGACGAGAGAGCGCAAGCCGCGCTACAGCAGATGCTGGCCATTCAAGACCCCAAGCTCAACCAGGTCTACGAAACCCGCAACAAGGTGGCAGAGATTGACGTTGATATTCATATTGACGAGGCCCCAGACGCGGTAACGGTTCAGCAAGAGCAATTTGAGACAATCGCCGAGCTCGCCAAGATGTATGGCCCCCAGCATGTGCCCTTTGAGGTGGTGCTGCAGCTATCGAGCCTACGCAACAAGGACAAGGTGCTGGAGAAGATCAAGGGCGACCCGCAGCAGGCGGAAATGGCCGCGCAGGTGCAGGATATGCAACAGCAGATACAGCAACTTGCAGCGCAGCTCAACCTTGAGGACTTAAAAGCCAAGATTGAGAACACTCAAGCGGACACAGCCACCAAGGTCGCTGAAGCCGAGAAGAAGCGACAGGAGACGCAACAGACAATCATAGAGAACACGGTTGCCGCAAGGTATCCGGACACAAGGCCGAACTTCAATATTTAACGATTTTCAACCCTGCGCAAACAAGCCCGCCTAGTGCGGGTTTTTTTGTGCCCCGACGCCGGGGAACGGGCGCAAGCGGACGACGCGCTTTTCGGTCGATAGCGGACGACGCGCATACGGTCGAGACGAGGAAACTATGAGCGAGTACAGCACAGAGGACTTGTTGAGCGACAAGGAAATTCCGGAAGTTCAACCAGAGGCCACACCTTCTGATGAAACCAAGGAGCCTGAAACGGGCGATAAAGACAACCCTGGTGGGCAAGAGGGCCAAGAGCCGAAGCCTGCCGAGGACAACCCGACGCCGGGGGAGGAACACATCAAGCCGCCAGAGTCTGAAAGCTCAACCAACAAGGACACGTACAAGGAAGGCGAAGAGGAAGGCGATGAGGGCAAGCCCTGGACCTATCAAGCAGTAAGGGACGAGAGAGCCAAGCGACAAGCTGCAGAAGCGCGTATTCAAGAGCTGGAAAAGCAAATCGGAGGCGGGGGTAAAAAACCCGAACTCGAAAAGCAGGACTGGCTGGAGAATCCCGAAGCGGCAGCCCAGGCCCAGCAGCAGGACATACAGCGTGCACTGTTCGAGCAGCGTGCCGTGATGGGTCAAGAGCTGATGCGCACGCTGCACGACGACTTTGACGAAATGGAGGCCCGGTTCTGGCAAATGGTTGACGCTGATCCGCAACTGGCTAACGGAATCCAACAAGCCGCCAACCCTGCAAAGTTCGCTTACGAGACGGCCAAGAAGGCCCTTGAATACGAAAAGATGCGGGATGTTGACGCCTACAAAGCGAGCATTGAAGCCGATATACGCAAAAAGGTTGAGGCAGAGATGCGCGCGAAGTTTGAAGCGGAAAAGGTGGGCCAGCAGAAGAAGCAGGACGCTATTTTGCCAACGCTTTCCGCGTCCACCTCAAAGGGCGGGCTGAGTTCCGATGACTGGGCAGGCCCGACCCCCCTTGCAGACATCCTGAAATAAAACCGCGGCTGCCCGCCGCTAACGAGAGAAATTCATCATGCCACAAACAATGATTGCGGATGCCAACCGCGTTAAACAATGGGACGACAAAGCCCACACGGAATACGTCCGCTCAAACCGGTTTAAGCGGTACATGGGCGCGAATGAGAACGCCATCATTCAGGTCAAGGAAGATCTGACCAAGAAGCGCGGAGACGCTATCAGTATCCCGCTGGTGGGGGCACTCGATGCAAGCTCCGGACCGAATGACGGCTCCAGCAATTTGGTGGGCCACGAAAAGGCCCTGCCCAATGACGGCCATAGCGTTAAGGTTCGCGTGGTGCGCGACGCTACGGTAGTTAATGTCGAGGAAGAGCAGGCTTCGGCAATTAACATTCGCAACGCAGGCAGGGTCGCCCTGAAAGATTTACAGATGCGTTACCTGCGCAACGACATTATCCGGGCCCTCGGCAGCGTTGATGGACGCAACTATGCAGATGCCACTCCTGCACAGCGCAACGCCTGGCACGATAACAACAAGGACCGGGTGTTATATGGTTCTGCCAAGTCCAACTTTGTCGACAATGACCATGCAGCATCATTGGCAAATATCGACAACAGCGACGACAAGTTGACCCACGGCGTTGTCTCCCTGGCCAAGCGCATTGCGCAAAACGCGCAGACAGTAAACGGCGACGGTATCCGCCCGTACAGATACGGCGAGGATATGGAAACCTTTGTTATGTTCGTGCCAAGTTTTGCATTCCGAGACTTGCGCGAGGATTTGATTGCCAACCAATACTGGCAGGATGCCCTGGCGCGCAGTAAATCCAATCCGCTGTTCTCCGGCCCAACCTCAATCGAGTGGGATGGCGTGCTTGTTCGCGAGATACCTGAAATTCCCACTTTGCCCGGGGCGGGTGCCGGAACGCCAGCCATTGAGGTTTCCCCCTGCTATCTGTGCGGTGCCCAGGCGCTGGCTGCGGTGTGGGCGATGCGTACCAAGACCACCACCCGGAAAGAGGACGACTACGGCTTTTTCTATGGCGTGGGCTTTCAGGAACTGCGCGAAGTATCAAAGCTGCAGTACGGGCAAGACTCGGGCTCTGCGGTGGACTGGGGTTTGGTCAGTGTTTTCACCGCAGGTGTAGCCGACCAGTAGTTAAACTCTGCCTGCGGGCACAAGATCAACCGCTGGCGCGGCGTCACGGGTTGGCGCCGCGCCAGCGAGTAAGGAGCGTTTTATCGTGAAGAAATACAGTGTTACCTACATCGGGGGTTCACCGGTGGTTTACGCATTCGGGTGTGAATTCCAAAGAGGGGTTCCGATTGACTGGCCACAGGGAGCGGCAGAAGCTCCGCTCAAGAGGCTGAGCAAAAACCGCTTCTTTGTTGTAAAGGCTTTACAAGCCGAAACTGGGGACACAAAGAAATCCAAGCCGCCAGAATCCACAGATGGCGCCAAAGGCGGGGGAGATCCAGAGATTCCCCAATGCGAATTCCCGACCGACAGTAAGGTGGCCCTGGAAGCGTGGGCAAAAGCAAACCTGGGCCTGGAGCTGGACAAGCGCAAAAGCCTGATAAACCTGATCGCAGAGGTAGAGACGTCGCTTGCGGAGACGCCAGATGGCGATAACTGACCGGGAAATGGTCCGACGGGTAATGACTGAGCTTCGGGTGCTCCAATCCGGAAAGCAGCCAGAGCCCGGCGAGTATGTGGATATTCGCGATCTGATGCACAGCGTGCACGCCGAGCTCACTGAAAACGGGCTGATTAATTGGCCCCTGGACGACTTGCCCACAAGCAGTGAGGACGCCTGGATCAAGTTTGTAGCGGGCCGCTGCTCCAACTTCTTTGGCCTTGTCGATGCCGGTGTGCTGATGCGCGCAGAGGAAGCCTTCAGGCGCCTTATTGCCCTATCTGCACAGCCGGACCCTGAAGAAATACCGGTGTGTGACTACTGATGAGAAT
>NZ_JAVAMR010000080.1:0-5937 GCF_030731025.1 Microbulbifer sp. 2205BS26-8
ATATACCCCAAAAAAACAAAACCCCCGCAGGCTTCCCTGCAGGGGTTTTCTCTTTTAAAAGCCTGACAGTGACCTACTCTCACATGGGGAGACCCCACACTACCATCGGCGATGCTGCGTTTCACTGCTGAGTTCGGCAAGGGATCAGGTGGTTCCACAGCTCTATGTCCGTCAGGCAAACTGGCTCGGGGTGGCGTTGGTCTTAAGAGCCTTAACTCTGCCCGCCGTGTTATCGCTGTTTGCCTCGATCATGTTGTTGACCGGCGATAACCCCAAATCATTCGGTAAAACACCCTGTAGTAATACACCGCAAGCCGCCTGTTGTGTGCCTTTCTATACACAATCCACTCGCTCAGTCGCCAGTAACCATCTCTGTTGTATGGTCAAGCCGCACGGGCAATTAGTACTGGTTAGCTCAACGCCTCACAACGCTTCCACACCCAGCCTATCAACCTGGTAGTCTTCCAGGGCCCTTCAGGACTCTCAAGGAGTCAGGGAGATCTTATCTTGAAGGAGGCTTCCCGCTTAGATGCTTTCAGCGGTTATCCCGTCCGAACATAGCTACCCGGCAATGCCACTGGCGTGACAACCGGAACACCAGAGGTTCGTTCACTCCGGTCCTCTCGTACTAGGAGCAACTCTTCTCAAATCTCCAACGCCCACGGCAGATAGGGACCGAACTGTCTCACGACGTTCTAAACCCAGCTCGCGTACCACTTTAAATGGCGAACAGCCATACCCTTGGGACCGGCTTCAGCCCCAGGATGTGATGAGCCGACATCGAGGTGCCAAACACCGCCGTCGATGTGAACTCTTGGGCGGTATCAGCCTGTTATCCCCGGAGTACCTTTTATCCGTTGAGCGACGACCCTTCCATTCAGAATCGCCGGATCACTATGACCTACTTTCGTACCTGCTCGACATGTCTGTCTCGCAGTCAAGCGCACTTATACCATTATGCTCATTGCATGATTTCCGACCATGCTGAGTGCACCTTCGTACTCCTCCGTTACTCTTTGGGAGGAGACCGCCCCAGTCAAACTACCCACCATACACTGTCCTCGATCCGGATCACGGACCTGAGTTAGAACCTCAAACATACCAGGGTGGTATTTCAAGGACGGCTCCACAATCACTGGCGTGACCGCTTCAAAGCCTCCCACCTATCCTACACAAATAGGCTCAAAGTTCAGTGCAAAGCTGTAGTAAAGGTTCACGGGGTCTTTCCGTCTAGCCGCGGGTACACTGCATCTTAACAGCGATTTCAATTTCACTGAGTCCCTGGTGGAGACAGCGTGGCCATCGTTACGCCATTCGTGCAGGTCGGAACTTACCCGACAAGGAATTTCGCTACCTTAGGACCGTTATAGTTACGGCCGCCGTTTACCGGGGCTTCGATCAAGAGCTTCGCCTAAGCTAACCCCATCAATTAACCTTCCGGCACCGGGCAGGCGTCACACCCTATACGTCCTCTTACGAGTTTGCAGAGTGCTATGTTTTTAATAAACAGTCGCAGCCACCTGGTCACTTCGACCGGCCTCAGCTTAAGGAGCAAGTCCCATCACCAAAACCGGCGTACCTTCTCCCGAAGTTACGGTACCATTTTGCCTAGTTCCTTCACCAGGGTTCTCTCAAGCGCCTTGGTATTCTCTACCTGACCACCTGTGTCGGTTTAGAGTACGGTTCACTATTGCCTGAAGCTTAGAAGTTTTTCCTGGAAGCAGGGCATCAACCACTTCGTCTCAAAATAGAGACTCGTCATCAGCTCTCAGCCTTAAGGACCCGGATTTGCCTAAGTCCCCAGCCTACAACCTTAAACATGGACAACCAATCGCCATGCTGGCCTAGCCTTCTCCGTCACTCCATCGCAGCAATAGCAAGTACAGGAATATTAACCTGTTCCCCATCGACTACGGCTTTCGCCCTCGCCTTAGGGGCCGACTAACCCTGTCCCGATTAGCGTTGGACAGGAACCCTTGGTCTTCCGGCGGGGAGGTTTTTCACCCCCCTTATCGTTACTCATGTCAGCATTCGCACTTGTGATACCTCCAGCCAACCTCCCGGTCAACCTTCAGCGGCTTACACAACGCTCCTCTACCATGCTCCTAAGAGCATCCGCAGCTTCGGTTACCAGTTTGAGCCCCGGTATATCTTCCGCGCGGGCCGACTCGACTAGTGAGCTATTACGCTTTCTTTAAAGGATGGCTGCTTCTAAGCCAACCTCCTAGCTGTCTGGGCCTTCCCACATCGTTTCCCACTTAACTGGTATTTGGGACCTTAGCTGGCGGTCTGGGTTGTTTCCCTTTCCACGACGGACGTTAGCACCCGCCGTGTGTCTCCCGCGATTGCACTCCACGGTATTCGGAGTTTGCATGGGGTTGGTAAGTCGGGATGACCCCCTAGCCCAAACAGTGCTCTACCCCCGTGGGTGAGACGCGAGGCGCTACCTAAATAGCTTTCGAGGAGAACCAGCTATCTCCCGGCTTGATTAGCCTTTCACTCCGATCCACAGGTCATCCCCTAATTTTTCAACATTAGTGGGTTCGGTCCTCCAGTTGATGTTACTCAACCTTCAACCTGCCCATGGATAGATCGCCGGGTTTCGGGTCTATTGCCTGCAACTAAACGCCCTGTTAAGACTCGGTTTCCCTACGGCTCCCCTAAACGGTTAACCTTGCTACAAACAATAAGTCGCTGACCCATTATACAAAAGGTACGCAGTCACCCCGTAGGGCTCCTACTGCTTGTACGTATACGGTTTCAGGGTCTATTTCACTCCCCTCTCCGGGGTTCTTTTCGCCTTTCCCTCACGGTACTGGTTCACTATCGGTCAGCTGGGAGTATTTAGCCTTGGAGGATGGTCCCCCCATGTTCAGTCAAGATAACACGTGTCCCGACCTACTCGTTTTCACGTTAAATGCCTTTTCGTGTACGGGGCTATCACCCTGTATCGCGGAACTTTCCAGATCCTTCCACTAAAACATAAAACGCTTAAGGGCTAATCCCCGTTCGCTCGCCGCTACTAAGGGAATCTCGGTTGATTTCTTTTCCTCCGGGTACTTAGATGTTTCAGTTCCCCGGGTTCGCCTCACATACCTATGAATTCAGTATGTGATACCTGTAAACAGGTGGGTTTCCCCATTCGGAAATCCCTGGATCAAAGCTTGTGTGCCAGCTCCCCAGGGCTTATCGCAGGCTCCTACGTCCTTCATCGCCTCCAGCTGCCAAGGCATCCACCGTATACGCTTAGTCGCTTGACCATACAACACAAACGACTACTAACGACTTTTAACATTCAGACTCAACAATAAATCATTGGCCTGAACGCCGGATTGTGTGCTTGAGAGACACACATAATTGATGTTGAGTACCGTCCTAACAAAAGAACAGCAACCCAACCTCGCCTTGCAGTGTATTACTACAAAATGTTTCACCTTGTTAAAGAGCATCTGATGTAAAAACCAGAAAGCTGGACTCTTGTTCTCAAACCGCGAGAAACCTCCAAGAACCCAGTTTTCTGATCTCTGCTGCCAGTGTGGAATGGTGGAGCTATGCGGGATCGAACCGCAGACCTCCTGCGTGCAAAGCAGGCGCTCTCCCAGCTGAGCTATAGCCCCGTGCTAACTGGATCTTTTTCCGCCTGGCTGCGTTGCTGCTCTTCGCTCACTCAGTCACATACTGATGTATGCTCCTTCATTCGCTCATCACGCGCCTTACCAGTCAAAAAAATCTCTGCGTTATCACCCTTGCGGGTTAAGGGTTAATTTCTCTCAGACGAGGCACATGAAAGCGTAGCGTACTCTAGTACACAAGCTTTTATGTAACAATGTATGAGGAAAATTTGGTAGGCCTGGGCAGACTTGAACTGCCGACCTCACCCTTATCAGGGGTGCGCTCTAACCAGCTGAGCTACAGGCCTCAAACTCGATCTCTTTCCCTCTCACTAAACCGCAAGAAGAAAAAATCTCTACGTTTTGCCCTCGGGATCTGATCCAGGGCACTAGACCCGCCCAACGGGCTTCACTGACTTCAATACCATCAGGTCGATCAAGCAATATGTGTGAGCACTTACGAAACGACTCTCGATCATCGTTTAAGGAGGTGATCCAGCCCCAGGTTCCCCTAGGGCTACCTTGTTACGACTTCACCCCAGTCATGAATCACTCCGTGGTGACCGTCCCCCCGAAGGTTAGACTAGCCACTTCTGGAGCAACCCACTCCCATGGTGTGACGGGCGGTGTGTACAAGGCCCGGGAACGTATTCACCGTGACATTCTGATTCACGATTACTAGCGATTCCGACTTCATGGAGTCGAGTTGCAGACTCCAATCCGGACTACGATTGGTTTTCTCGGATTAGCTCCACCTCGCGGCTTAGCAACCGTCTGTACCAACCATTGTAGCACGTGTGTAGCCCAGGACGTAAGGGCCATGATGACTTGACGTCGTCCCCACCTTCCTCCGGTTTGTCACCGGCAGTCTCCCTAGAGTTCCCACCCAAAGTGCTGGCAACTAGGGACAAGGGTTGCGCTCGTTACGGGACTTAACCCAACATCTCACGACACGAGCTGACGACAGCCATGCAGCACCTGTCACTCGGTTCCCGAAGGCACATCCGCATCTCTGCAGACTTCCGAGGATGTCAAGCCCTGGTAAGGTTCTTCGCGTTGCTTCGAATTAAACCACATGCTCCACCGCTTGTGCGGGCCCCCGTCAATTCATTTGAGTTTTAACCTTGCGGCCGTACTCCCCAGGCGGTCTACTTATTGCGTTAGCTGCGCCACAAAGCCCTCAAGGAGCCCTACGGCTAGTAGACATCGTTTACGGCGTGGACTACCAGGGTATCTAATCCTGTTTGCTCCCCACGCTTTCGCACCTCAGCGTCAGTATCGAGCCAGGCAGCCGCCTTCGCCACTGATGTTCCTTCCTATATCTACGCATTTCACCGCTACACAGGAAATTCCACTGCCCTCTCTCGTACTCTAGCCTGCCAGTTCTGAATGCAGTTCCCAGGTTGAGCCCGGGGCTTTCACATCCAGCTTAACTAACCGCCTACGCGCGCTTTACGCCCAGTAATTCCGATTAACGCTCGCACCCTCCGTATTACCGCGGCTGCTGGCACGGAGTTAGCCGGTGCTTCTTCTGTAGGTAACGTCAATCCTCAATGCTATTAACATTAAGGCCTTCCTCCCCACTGAAAGTGCTTTACAACCCTAGGGCCTTCTTCACACACGCGGCATGGCTGGATCAGGCTTGCGCCCATTGTCCAATATTCCCCACTGCTGCCTCCCGTAGGAGTCTGGGCCGTGTCTCAGTCCCAGTGTGGCTGATCATCCTCTCAGACCAGCTACGGATCGTCGCCTTGGTGAGCCTTTACCTCACCAACCAGCTAATCCGACGCGGGCATATCCAATAGCACGAGGTCCGAAGATCCCCCGCTTTCCCCCGTAGGGCGTATGCGGTATTAGCATCCGTTTCCGAATGTTGTCCCCCACTACTGGGCAATTTCCCACGCGTTACTCACCCGTCCGCCGCTCTACTCGTCCCGAAGAACTTTCGCGCTCGACTTGCATGTGTTAGGCCTGCCGCCAGCGTTCAATCTGAGCCATGATCAAACTCTTCAGTTTAAAGAGTCGCCTTTCTCAAGAACCGGAATAAGGTCCCCAATCAGGCTTAAGTCTTGCTCGGAATAAAACGTAAATCGAATTGTTCGAGTTACTTACTTCCGATAAATCGTTGTATCGATCCACCGATCCGTAAGCACCCACACATATTGCTTGATCGAATTTTTAAACAACTCAGCTGGGCGCCAGGCCCTAACTGCGGGACGCGTATTCTACACATCCGGGCTGCTGAAGCAAGTGCTTTCTCGCAGCGATCTGCGCCGAAAATGAAACTGCGCTTCAGGCGCCTCCCCAACCTCAGACAACCCTCCAA
>NZ_JAVAMR010000081.1:0-5828 GCF_030731025.1 Microbulbifer sp. 2205BS26-8
TAAAGGGTTTGCAGGTTGGTTTATCTTTAGACTATTACACCAATGCCTTTATTGCCGCTGCTTTTTTAGCGATCGGAATCCTGCTGCACAACCCGCCAGGGAAAGGCCAGACCGGTGCCGAAAACAAACGCCCTGCAAGCGGGCAGGGTATTTAGCTGTGTGAATGTAAAGGTTGATTCTGACTGGCTGGCAGGGATTAAACCCGCTGCCACAAGGGCGCGAGGTCCTGCGCCGCCACCGATAGGCCAACCGCACAGCCGCGCCGGTTTATTGCTGTCACAGTGCCAGTGCGCATTTGAGCGAACGCCCGAATGGCTGGGGAACCCGGCCAGCTGCCCCTTTACCGCCAGTGGAATAACCGGAGCTCACCCGGGCGGGTGAGCCCGCCGGAGATGGCGGTGCGGCCTTGCAGAGACAGTCAGGGGTATGGCGGATCTGATGGGTGGCCTCCGCTACTCAACCACTTCCATCCCCTTGCGCCCGTTCCTTCTGGATGCGCAGGTACACCTCCTCCCGGTGTACCGGCAGGGATTTGGGGGCCGCGATGCCCACCCTGACCTGGTTACCCGAAATACCCAATACGGTGACGGAAACATGGGTTCCAATTCTGAGATTCTCGCCGGGCCGGCGTTTTACAACCAACATAAGCCTTTCCTTCCGGGCTGTAAGTCCCGGTTTGACTTTTTGTGATGGGCGTATTGAGGCAGTTACAGTGGAAAGCGGGGCGGGGCGCGGGAACGGTAGGCGGTAAAGCAGAATCGGCGGATGCAACGCGCCCAAAGCCTGGGCAACCGCGCCAGGCGCCTGCAGGGGCCCCACTTTATTGAAGACGAGCGGGCTTCTAGCGTATTATCCATATAGCCATTTTGATACTTGGTTTATCAATTTGGTTAGCTGGCCCTTTGGTGTTTGCCCACCTTGGGTCAGCGCCTTTTACTTACGCTTAGGTCACTTACCGTTCTCCTGTTACCGGGAGGGATCTGCTGGACATTGCCTGGGCCGTTGGGGTTTTTATGCTTGTTAGACAGAAACCGGCCCAATCCTGGCCCGTAATGGCGAGCAATGCCTCTGAATCTTACGCCGCTTTACCCTTAAAGAAAACCGATTACAATTCGATAAGATTATTTTGGTGCCTATATTTTTAACCGTCTGCGCATGGAAAAAGCGCAATGTGTCCTGGTCAGCTGGGGCCTGTTCACATTAACTGAGATGGCCCTGTTGCTCGAAGGCCAGTGGCCGCGCTTCTTAAAGCAAACATTCAGCGCGCTAGCGATGCGTGCTTTATAGTTAGGATCGGTTGACCTTTCCCCTCTACACACTGGGTTCGCTGACATCTCTTTCATGGGGCAGCCGCGCAGTGTTGTTTCAGGCAAACTCAGGCCGGTGAAAACCCGCTCGATCCCTGCCCGGAGAAGCGACAAAAAGTCAACAAAGAGGCCGCAAACCAGCGTCGGTTTTTGCTTGTGAATGGCCAGGATGAGATTTATTCTCACTCTCGCCCTGCGACTGTGAAAGCACCGGCAGGTCTGTGGGTAGGGGTACCCCCCTCTTTAAGGTATCGACCATACTGGAGCATCGAAGAAAGGCTTGTATTACAATTTTTACAGGATTGAAATATGATCATCTCTGCTCCCACCGACTATCGCGTCGCTGCCAAAGCGAAATTGCCTCCATTTCTTTTTCATTACATTGATGGCGGTTCTTACTGTGAGCATACATTAAAAAGAAACACGGAAGATCTTGCTGAGATTACGCTTAAACAGCGTGTATTAAAGAACATGGAAGCGCTAAGCCTTGAAACTGAGCTTTTCGACGAGAAATTTGCTATGCCAATCGCACTTGCGCCGGTTGGCTTAACGGGCATGTATGCGCGCAGAGGTGAGGTGCAGGCGGCAAAAGCTGCAGAAAATAAAGGCATTCCTTTTACTATGTCTACGGTTTCGGTCTGCCCGATAGAAGAAGTTGCCCCCGCTCTTGAACGTCCAATGTGGTTTCAGTTGTACGTTCTTAAAGACCGCGGCTTTATGAAAAATGTATTAGAGCGCGCGAAAAAAGCCGGCGTTACTACTTTAGTATTTACCGTTGATATGCCAGTACCGGGTGCCCGTTATCGCGATATGCATTCAGGTATGAGCGGACCCAATGCGGGTGCACGTCGAATGTTCCAAGCCATGCGCCACCCCAGCTGGGCATTGGATGTGGGGTTGCTTGGTAGGCCACACGACCTGGGTAATATCTCTACCTATCGTGGTGAACCTACCAGTCTGGAAGATTACATCGGGTGGATTGAAGAAAACTTCGATCCTTCAATTTCCTGGAAAGATCTGGAGTGGATCCGTGAATTCTGGAATGGCCCGATGATAATTAAAGGCATTCTGGATAAGCAGGATGCTAAAGATGCGGTCTCTTTTGGCGCAGACGGTATAGTGGTATCCAATCATGGTGGTCGTCAGCTCGACGGCGTTCTCTCTACGGCAAAGGCGTTTCCCAGTATCGCCGATGCAGTCAAAGGCGAGCTTAAGCTCTTTGTCGACTCCGGTATCAGAAGCGGCCTGGACGTGGTTCGTATGCTTGCACTGGGCGCGGACTGTACTCTGTTAGGACGCTCTTATATCTATGCATTGGCTGCACAGGGCCAAATCGGCGTTGAAAAACTTATCGACTTATACAAACATGAGATGCGTGTGGCAATGACCTTGACGGGAGCTAATAGTATTAGAGACTTGAGTCGAGATTCACTGGTTAACTTTCGGTAATTCCTAAAGCTATAAGTGTAGTGGTCTACTAAACCCGAACACCATTTTAGGTGGTAAAGTCGCCACCTGAGATAGAGGTGTTCAATGAGTAGACAAGGTCGTTCCTTTTCCCTGGAGTACAAACTGGATTCTGCCCGCCTGGTCGTAGATCAAGGTTATTCAGTACCTGAGGTCGCTCGTTCATTGGATGTGGGTACCACCGTCATCCGCCGATGAGTGAAACAGCTTGAAGCTGAACGTAGCGGGAAAACGCCTCCGAGCAAAGCATTTACCTCCGATCAACAAAAGATCCAAGCGCTTGAGGCCCGGATCAATCGCCTGGAACGGGAGAAAGAGATACTACAAAAGGCTACGCTCTCTTGATGTCCGACGAGATGAATCGTACGCGCTGATAGACCGATTAAGTGAGCAAGAGTCCGTCGAAGTGGTCTGCAAAGCGTTTGATGTACCTCGATCATGCTACTACGAGTACAAGAGCAGAAAAAATAGCATTGATGTATCGAGGGTTCAGCTTCGTGCCAAGGTCAATGAAGTCTTCAAGCGTAGCCGCAGTGCCGCTGGTAGCCGAACAATTGTGGGGATATTCAACAATCAGGGCATCACAATCGGGCGCTTCAAAGTGCGCAGGCTGATGCGCGAAGCTGGCCTGATCTGCAAGCAACCGGGCTCTCACTATTACAAAAAGGCAACGGTTGAGTGGCCAGATATACCGAATGAGCTTGATCTGGAGTTCAATGTGGAAATGCCAACTCAAGTCTGATGTGGCGATATCACCTACATCTGGGCCGGCTCTCGCTGGTGCTACCTAGCTACGGTGATAGATCTGTACGCCCGCTGTATCGTCGGTTGGGCAGCCGGATGCGGTCCTCACGATGAAGGCTTTGAAAATGGCCTGGGAGCAGCGAGGTAAGCCAAATGGCGTTATGTTCCACTCGGATCAAGGTAGCCAGTATGGGAGCCGTCTTTTCAGGCAGCGGCTATGGCGCTGCCGGATGAGACAGAGTATGAGTCGTCGCGGAAACTGCTGGGATAATGCACCGATGGAAAGACTGTTCCGTAGCTTGAAAAGCGAGTGGATGCCGTCTCTCGGCTACGCTTCAATCGCCGAAGCGAGATGTCAGCTATTACCTGATGACTTACTACAACTGGGAACGCCCACATCAGCATAATGATAGTGTGCCTCCCGCAAAGGCGGAAGAAAAAATTTAACTTACTGTCCGAAAATAGTTGACCACTACATACCACCCGCTCCGCGGGTGGTTGCGGATTGCCGTATTCATAACTTTCTCGATATCGTAACTGGCTCACGCCTTCAATCTCCGTAATCCCTGTTTGTATAAAACTGCTTTTCTTGAACGCCTCAATCTGGCATCTTTGTTTATAGGCCAGTTGCTTGTCGTGTCTCCTCGGCTCTCTCTTGTGGGAGAAAAAGCGCGCAGTCTGCGGGCAACTTGCCGCCTTTTCGTGCGGTATTAAGCTATGCACTCACAAGTTGATTCTAGGGGTTTATATAAAAAGTCATAAAGGGAAAATTAGCAATGAAGCATCTAATAGGCGTAACCTGTACTTTAGTCATGGCAATGAGTGCCCAGGCTGCCGATCGTATTCCCGCCACCCCGGATATGCTCCTACCACAGGCTCTGACAGCTGTTGCAGGGTCTGATATGGCTCTTGTGAAAGTGCATGAGCGCACTCTTGGAAATGGTAAAACCGTCGCCCGCTACCAACAGACCCACAAGGGTATTTCTGTTTGGGGCCAGACGATAACCAGCTCTAGCCAGGGTCTGATTACTGAAGTCCATAACCATGTTCTCACCGGACTTAAGCTCGAAGTCCCCAATGTGCGCGCAGCCATCAATGTCAGCAACGCTGTTGAGCGTGCTATGAGCCATCAGGTAACCATGCGGGCTCAGCAAGGTATGATCCAGGGAGCACTCTCACGTCCTGCCATCAAACTCGCCGCACAGAACCAGGAAAAAGAGCTCTATGTCTACATCAATGAGCAGGATGAAGCGCGCTTGGCTTATCTGGTGAACTGGGTGGAATACGGAGAAGCGCCAACCCGTCCGTTCTACTTTATCGACGCCATGACCGGTGAAGTGATCAAGCACTGGGACGGTCTGGCTTTCCGGGATGGCTTCGGCCCTGGTGGCAATGAAAAGACCGGGCGCTATGAATATGGTATCGATTTCCCTGCAATGGAAGTAACCAGCAACTGCCACATGGATACGGTGAATGTTGAAACTGTAAACATGAATCACTCTACAAGTGGCGGCAACGTTTTCTACTTTTTCAAGTGTTTCAACACACATCCAGCCCGTAATTCCTACAAGCAAATCAACGGCGCCTATTCTCCGCTGAATGATGCCCATTTCTTTGGCAATGTTGTCTTCGATATGTTTGACGACTGGTATGACACTTCACCGCTGGCCCAGAAGTTGCGCCTGCGGGTACACTTCAGCAAAAACTATGAGGGCGCCTTCTGGGATGGCAGGCAGATGACCTTTGGCGACGGTCTTACCATCTACTACCCACTGGTCAGCCTGGATGTTATTGCACATGAAGTCAGCCATGGCTTTACCGAGAAAAATTCAAACCTCATATATCTAGACCAGCCGGGGGGCATCAACGAATCTTTCTCTGATATTGCCGGCGAAGCTGCAGAGTATTTCTTGACAGGCAGCAATGACTGGCTGGCTGGCGAACAGATTAAAAAAGGGAGTGGCGCCCTGCGTTACTTTCAAAACCCCACTGCCGATGGCTACTCTATCGATCATACCAGTGACTACCGAAGTGGCATGAATGTGCACTACAGCTCCGGTGTCTTCAACCGGGCCTTCTACCTGCTGGCCAACACGCCTGGTTGGAATACTCGCACAGCGTTTGATGCTTTTGTTCTCGCCAACCAGATGTATTGGAGCCCAGTCACCGGATACAACCAGGGTGCCTGTGGCGTAATCTCTGCGGCAGGGGACTTGGGATACAATACTGCAGACGTTACTGCCAGCTTCAATATGGTGGGCGTTACCTGTCCATAGTGGCCCCATTTATCTAACCCGGAGTTTGCATGGC
>NZ_JAVAMR010000082.1:0-5289 GCF_030731025.1 Microbulbifer sp. 2205BS26-8
CTAAGGACTAAATTATTCTTTTGTTATAAAAGATTGGCCTCCTAATTTAGAAGTTTTTTGTAAATTAATAAATTCTTCAGATTTTTCAAATTCAATTAGATTTATTGAAGAATTAATTTTCATGCAGTTAAAATTTTTATCACCTGAAGATAGAAATGAACAAAAAATAGATAACATATTAAGCTTTTTTTCATCATCCTCTATCCATAGAAATTGTCCAGTGGCATTAGATTCTAAGAACCACCATTCTCCCATTTTATCAATAGAAAAATCAAGGCAAGAAAACGCCAGGCCAGCTCTTTCCATAAAGAGTATAATTTTATTTTTAATTTTTTCTGGAATAGTTACGCAAACAATGGACATTGGAGTATGATTGTGTTTTGGCCTCCAATCAACTGGAGGAGCTTCTAACTTGTTTTTATTAACAATTGCTACTGCAATCATCACTTTTCCCATAACAGTAACACGTACATCATGCAATTTATCTATGTATTCTTGAAGGATTAATGGAGAAGATTGAGCTATAAAGGCATCATTAAGATCGTCTATATTAATTTTTGTTGTGGCCGTCATATTAAGCGTGCGTTTTTCTTCAGAGTCCCATATATGCGGTAAAAAAGTCTTATAAATACAAGATGAAGAAAGCTGATTAATAAATTCTTTAGCTTCATCTTGATTATTGGTTATTATTGTCTTAGGGATAAGAAAATCACTATCAAAAGCGATGCGTAATTGCATTGCTTTTCTTTCCATTTGCCGTTGCGCCTTATAGGAATTCGCACACAACTTAACGTATTCAAAGCTATTAAGCAATCCATCAAAAGCCTCTTTGTACTCGTTAGTACAAAACTTTTTATCTAAATCACTAGTGTTTGGATGGATCTCTGGTAGAAGCGGGCGCCTTATCCAAACAGTGTCTGACTTATTAAGTTTGACTCCGCCTAAAACTATATCAAACTTAGGATATTTCATTGTCATGGATTGGCTCTGGCGATATCCCGGAGTCGCCCAAATATGACTGTGCAAACCAAGTTTTTTCAATCCCCAATGAACCGCTACAGAATGATAATCCCCTTCATTTCCAATAATATGCACCGTCATTACAATGATCCTTAATTAAAAACTTATTTACAACTACTAATTTTGCATACCTAAAAATAATAAGTATATTTTTAAATTTAATCCAGCAACTGGAGATTTATTTATTTAAACGCTAATAAACCACCAATTGCCAGAAATAATTACAGCTCTTCTTTTCTTACCAAAAAATTACTTTTAAGAATTTAGGGGAGAGGGCAACTAATATCTACTTCCGCATCAGTCCCTTGAGGTCCATAAGTGACTTTCGCAGTCGTAGTGCAAGCACCAGCGCTTACATTTTTTACTTCTTCAGTCGACAACTCTCTGGCTCCTTGGCGAGCAAGTACTCTAGATGAGCCATTTTTAATATTTAATGTATTCACGATATCATCTCCAAATTATTAATTTGATAAAAACATTATCTAGATTAGGTACAAGTAATATCTACTTCCGCATCAGTCCCTTGAGGTCCATAAGTGACTTTCGCAGTCGTAGTGCAAGCACCAGCGCTTACATTTTTTACTTCTTCAGTCGACAACTCTCTGGCTCCTTGGCGAGCAAGTACTCTAGATGAGCCATTTTCAGTATTTAATAGGTTCATTATATTATCTCCAAAGGATTATTAATAATCAGCAGTTTAATCTGCTATTAGCTGAATCTGCCTTCCCGCAGAAGAGACCGTTTCCGGTCTGTGGGCCACCAGTATTCTGGTAATATTGAGCTGTTGAATATGCTGGTTAACCAGAACTTCATTCGCCATATCCAGATGACTGGTGGCTTCGTCCATGAACAGGATGCGTGGCGCGCGGTATAGAGCGCGCGCCAATACAATTCTTTGTTTTTGTCCACCACTCAGACTAGTGCCCATATCGCCAACCAGTGTGTTGTACTGCATCGGCATGCGCAAAATTTCTTCATGTATACAGGCCATCTGAGCACAGTGAGTAACGCGCTCTAAATCCAGTTTGGGGTCAAAACAGGCAATATTGTCGGCCACTGTGCCCGCCATTAATTGATCGTCTTGCATAACAGCAGCAATTTGGCTGCGGTAACCAGGCGATTGGCTAAGTGGCAGGTCGTCGATTAGAATCTCCCCCTCTTTTGGTTTTAACAGGCCCATCAAACATTTCAGTAAAGTGGTTTTTCCACAACCACTGGGGCCGATAAGAGCCACGGTTTCACCCGGCTCAATAGTGAAGTTGAGGTTTTGAAAAACGGGCGCTTCGGCCTCACCATAGCGGTAGGTGAGATTACATACTGTAATTTTTCCTTGTAGCAGATTGTCATTTATGTCACTGTCAATCTCTGGTACGGCATGTTGATCAATAGTCTCTGCTTCGGTAAAAACAATGTCTGAAAGCCTCTCCAGATGCAAACCAAGCATTTTTAGTTCAATCCATTTAACAACCAGCGCATCCATGGAATCTACAAAGCGAGTCTTATAGCTTATAAAGGCATAGAGCATACCCACACTGAGAAGATTATCCATCACTGCACTAGCCGCAAAGTAAATTACCAGTAAGTTTTCGATGCCGAATAAGAGTTTATTGATGGTATCATAACTGATATTCCAGCGAGCAATACGAATATCTTTATTAATGGTATCGGCAAGGCGATTATGCCACTGCCCCTGACGATCATTCTCCCGTTGAAACAATTTTACAGTTTGAATGGCACGTACAGATTCCATAAAATGTGAGTCGTGCTTGGCCTGGGCAACGATACGCTCTTCGGTTAACAACCGCAGCGGTCGGTAGAGCAATAGGCGCAGTGCGGCATAAAGTAGAACTACTACAAGTACAATAAACGTCAACCAAATATCGTAGAAGAACATGGCTACCAGCGTAATCAAGGCCATAACACCATCGACAATGGCAGCGACCAAACCTGTGGTTAACAGTTCACGGACCTGATTGAGCGAGCCGAAGCGGGAAACCACGTCGCCCATATGGCGGGTGGAAAAATAGCTCATGGGCAGGCGAATCAAATGGCGAAAGAGATTGGAAGCCATCTGTATATTGAGGCGACTGGAGAGGTGTAAGATTACCCATTCCCGCAGGGCATTGGTTCCGGTTTGGATCAATAATAATAAGCCAAAGCCCAGCGCCAGCACCAGAAGCAGGTTGTTATCACTGCGCAGGATAACGTCGTCTACCACCGTCTGTATATAGAAGGGGGCAATAATGGCAAATAGCTGCAATAATAGAGACAATAGCAATACCTGAACTAAGCTGCGCTTGAGTCCGGTAATTCTTTGCCAGAAATTCCTTAAGCTGAGGGTTTGGCGGGGTTTATCGGTGACAAAATGCTCTGTCGGTGTCAACTCTAGGGCCACGCCAGTGAAATGCTGACCAAAGGTTTCGAGGTCCAGCCTTCGTTCGCCGATTGATGGGTCGTGAATTAGAATATGCTTGGGCTGCGCAGATTTTAAAACCACGAAATGATTCATATCCCAGTGCAGCACGCATGGCTTTTGTAGCTCGCCGAGATGTTCCAGGTCGAGGCGCAGCGCGCGACTGGTTAAGTGTAGGCGCCCGGCCATATCTATCAGGGTTTTGAGATTGGCTCCATGGTTGGAGATTGAGAAGCGCCGACGCAAACTGGCAAGATCACTTTCATAGCCATGGTAACTGGCGATCATTGCCAAGCAGGAGAGACCGCATTCGGCGGCTTCGGTCTGTAAAATTACCGGTAGGCGACGCTGGCCGCCGAAGTGTAACAGCCCTTCCGGGCGTACTGCAGGTGAAGGTTTTGCAACACTGGATTCCATCACAGGCGCCCCCGCAAACTATACAGAGGCTCAAACAACCACTGCAATAAACTGCGCTCCGCCAAACGAATATCAGCGGATAATGTCATTCCCGCTTTTAGGGCAAACTGTTTGCCGTAGGCCCTCACTTCAGACTGAGATAAGCGTGCGGTGACGCGGTATACAGGCTCGCTAATGGCAACCGGTACATCGCGCAGCTCATCTGGCAGTAGCACGGTATCGGAAACTTCTGTTACCACACCGTTATAGAGGCCGAATTTCTGGTAGGGAAAAGCATCGTAACGAATATTGACTGACTGACCGTTCCCCAAAAACCCCGCCGAGCGTACCGGGATCAGAAGCTGTACCACCAGGGATTCTCCCAATGGGGAAAGCGACAGTACCGGAAAGCTGCTGCGCACCTGCTGTCCCACCCACGCTTGCAGATTATTGACCACCCCCGATTTGGTCGCCTTAATCACATAAGCGCGCTGGCCGTGCAGCTCGGCTATTTGACGCGCAAGCTCGGATAACTGCCGTCGCACCTGGTCGGCGCGATTGGCGTATTCCTCTGGCAAACGCACTTGTTCGTTACGCAATTGCTGTTGCTGGTTTTGTAATTTGATCTGGTTGCGGATCATACCCTGGCGCTCGCTTCGCAGCTCTAGCTCCTTGGCAACCATCGAATCCAATTCCGATGTGGAAATATGTCCGCTATGTTGCAATTTTCTGTAGCGGGTTACCTGCTCATCAATAAGCTGATAACGTTGATCCAAGGTTTTTATTTGCGTTTTCAGCAAAGCTAAATCTTGCTGATTGGCGGCAATACGCTGCGCTATATCGAGGTGCTGTTGTCGGTAAAGTTTTTCTTCGCGCTTTAGTTCTTGCGTTAGCGTATCCTGCTGTTTCCCGTATTCTGCCAGCAGCAGTGTCTCCAGGTGCTGCCCATTTTCCAAAATACGATCACCATTCACAATCAGCAATGGCTGCCCCTCAACAACTTCCTCACCATCGTTCACCAAAACCTGTTTAATAATGCCATTGCGCTCTGCGTAGACTCGCACAACCCCCGAAGAGGGATACAACCAACCTAAAACGGTTTCCTTACGTGCATAATGGCTAGTCGTAAGCCAGGAAAGAGTCAACAAAACCCATAAGAGAAAAAAACCAAGAATTAATAGATGAGACAACTTGGGTAGCAGCAGGACTTCACCGTGTAGCCGGTCTGTTTGTCTCTGTATTACTTGTTGGCGAAATAAGGTTAACATACGGAATTTTTACTTTTTGTATACGGAGGGGTTATACCTCTGCACGCTGTATGTATGCAGTAAGCTTTGCTCTATATTGATTCGTGGATTAAACGTTAAAACGTATATCATTTATACAGCCTGCGCTGTCAAGTAATTCCGCACTAAATTCAACGGAGTTTTAAACTCTAATATTTTTCTTGGTAGGTTATT
>NZ_JAVAMR010000083.1:0-5196 GCF_030731025.1 Microbulbifer sp. 2205BS26-8
AGTAAAGCCACGCTTGGTACTCAATCCCTGGCTGGCCAATAAATCCGTGAGGGATTGGGCTCCCAGGGTACCACTCCAGTCGGATTCCCGGCGTGCGCCGAAAGGGTCATAGCCAAAACTGCCGGTTGCGCCGGTTAACAGATTGCCATCCGCATCGGTGATTTTTTCAATAGAACCCAGATGGTCCCGGTGCAGGTATTCCAGGGTGGCCAGGGGCAGGCCGGTGTGCTCCGTGGCGCTGATCTGCAGCACACTGCTGTCGATGGTGGCTTTCTGGATACGCTGGTAATCCGGATCATTTCCGGGCAGCAAGTCCTCATAGTCTTCGAGGATAAAGGTTTTTTCAGTCACCAGCTGTTGCCGGCTTGGGTCCCACCAGCTGCTTTCCCGGTAGTAGCGGTTGCCGTTGGGCCCGTACTTGAAGCGGTCCCTGGCAGTGGGGCTCTGGGTGTTTTGGCCGGTGCCCACGACGATTTCCGTGGGTAACTGGCGGGCGTTCCAGCTAATCCATTTGTCGTCGCCGCTGGCGGCATCATAGTGGGTGATGGCGCCGTTGCGGTTGTAGTGGAGGGCATAGGGGGTGCCGTTGATAGTGGCACCGCTCACCGCATGGGGGCCGGCATGGCCGAGGCCACCGTATTGATAGCCACTCACCGCGGCATCCCCAGGCAGGCTGCTGGTTTTCTCTTCAATATTGCCAAGCCTGTCATAGCGGGTGGTGAGGGTTCTCCGGCTGGTGCCGTTAATCAGGGTCTCGGCGGTCTCGAGCCGGTTGAGGGCATCATACGCAAACACTTCCTTTTGCGCGGTGTTACCCGCGCCGTACACCTGGCGGCTTTCCAGTGTGCCGTTACTGCGCCAGCGGTAGTTGTTGTCCTGGATTTCAGAGGCGCCGGCGGTAAGCAGGCCCTGCAGGCGTCCGTTTTCCCGGCCATAGGTTTTGACCGTGACCACACCATTGCCAAAGACCGCTTCCTCGGTTTGCAGCCGGGCGTTTTTCCTGCCGAATACCTTCAGGTCCCGGGTGCCATCGGTGATTTTGTGCAGGTAACCGCGGCTGTTGTAGGCGTAGTGCGCAGATACACCGCTGGGATAGGTCAGGCTGCTGATGCGCCCCTGGCCATCATAGGCATAGTGGTATTGGTACTGCCTGCTGAGCCCGCCGGCGGTCACAGTGAACGCTTTGTCTTGAAGTTTTCCGGCGGGGTTATAGGTGTGCGTTTCATCATACACAGTCTGGCCGCCCACTACAGATCCGCTTTGCACTACGGCGCCTTCAATATAGCGCTGGCGGCTGAGTGCGCCCAGGGCATTGCCGGGATCATACTGCCAGTGCGCCACACCATGGGCGTCTTCCTTAAAGCGCATGCGGCCCAGGGTATCGTAGTAATAGGCGGTGCTCTGCCCCAGGTTATCCGTCTGCTGCACCAGCTCCCCGAGGGCATTAAAGGTTTTCCTGACAGTGCCAACACTCGGGTCTGTGAGCGTACTCTGATACCCGGCCAGGTCGTAGCTGAAGGTGGCTTCAGTGGCGGAATTGTTATTGACGATTGCCGATTGCATCTGGCCACTGCCGGTATATTGGTAGCTGGTGGTCACGGCATCGGCGGTGCCAGCGGCATCGGTGCTGCTTACGAGGTCGCCGGAGACACTATACAGGCTCTCTTTTACCTGGATTTCCCCAAGGGTGCCAGCGCTGCTGAACACATCGTGCTCAACGCGCACCTTGAATTGGTTGCTTGCGGGGAGTGCGCTGTACAAGGTGCGGGTTTGGCTGCCGTCGGGTCTGTGGATGGCAGTACGCCGGTCTTGGATATCGTAGTGGTAGGTGGTGATGGGTTTGTACTCTCCCACAAAGAATGGCGCCGTCTCCAGATACAAGCGGCCCTGCAGGTCATAGTTGTATTCGGTTCTGGTAAGCGCGCTGCCGTCAAAGGATTGCGTGTCCTGCTGGATTAATCGCCCCAGAATATCGTAATAGCGGTCTGATGCTGGTGAAACCGTGGAGCTGGTGGACACTTTGAAGGCCACCAGCTGGTTCCCGTAAACGGGACAGCTGCCGGCACTGCAAAACGCCCTTACCGTGGTGAAGGTCACCCCGTCGGTATCGGTGCGGCTCTGCTCCCTGCCGAAGGCGTCATAGGCCATCGCTGTGGTGCGGTTGTCCCGGGTGATACGGTTCTGTTGCCCAAAGCGCTGGTCATAGCCCAGTGTAGTGATCTGACCCAGGGCATTTTGTACCCTTGCGGGGTATCGCGCATCGATAAAATTACTGTAGGTGGTGGTGCGCTCCGCGACCTGCACCCCGGTGACCCGTTCAGTGGTCAGGTTGCCTTTGGCATCATAGGTGTAGCGGGTGGTCAATTCGTATTTTGCATCGCCCGGCAGGCGGGTCATGCTCTGGATTTTATTGTTGTCAGCGAAAGGGGTATAGACGACCGTATTCACCTGGTCGGGGGATATGTTGGTATCGCCACTGTAATAGCGCTGCTCTTCCCCGTCCTTGAACCCGATCAGCCATTTTCCTGTGCGGGTGGTAAAACTGCTGGCGGTTTCCTGGCTGCGCAATACACCACTGACAGCAACCGGTTTCACCTCACCCCAAAAGCTCTGGGTATTCGGCAGGGTGGCATTGGTTACGTACTGTTCGGTTTTAAGCCTGCCATCAATAAACTCGCCGTAGCCGCCGTAGCTTTTTTTGCTGTGTTCAAATCCTGTGACATGGTATCCGATCACCTGGCCCCCTTCGTACACCGTATCCACACGCTGGGCGGGCACGGTATGCAGGGTGGAAGCCTTGGGGAAAGCCAGGGCGATAGTCTCGTCCCGGAACTGTTGTTTGGCCAGGACCTGGCTGTGGGCGGGATAGGGGCCTTCATACTCATGGACCCTGGAGACGGTGCCGATATGGGGATAATCCAGACGGAATTGCCGGTAGGTGACTCTGCCGGATTCCAGGTCATGGGCTTTTTGTGCATAGTAGCCGAGAAAGCCGCGGTTCCTGTCGCTGACCAATCCGGTGCCCTGGTAGGAATAGGCGGTTTTATGCCAACCGTTGGCAACGCCATTGGAGCGCCACACCTCGGATACCACACAGCGGTACTCTCCGCCTACGGGCTGCAGGGGACTGGCCTCAGCAGGCACAATACCCTGGCCAAAGGGGCGCTCAAAAAACAGGCCGTCGGATGCGGTGGCGCTGATCATTGTGTGGTGAAACTGAACGGCTTTCCCAACAGTATCGATCACTTCGGCAATGCCGGTTTTGAAATCAATGGGGTTGGCACCATTGGGTTCAATCCAGTTAAACGTCATGGGTTCCAGGCATTGGGGGTTGGTGCCGTTCTCATTGTAGGCACACAGTTGCAGGTGCTTTAATCGCCTGTAGTTTTCTACTTCCCCTTCGTCCTCAGAGATAAATTTATACGCCCGCAGTAACTGATTATTCAGCGACACTTTGACGTGGTGCAGTAATACCAGTTGCTCCTGCTGTATATCCCCGGGCCCCAGCGGTTGTGGCGGGGCATCTGAGCGGGTGCCGTATTCAAAGGTGATTTTCGCATCTCCGGCATTCCCATACACAACCTCCAGGGGGTAGTTGATCCCCTCAACCGTGTCGTTGTGGTATTTATAGCGAATGGTATTGTCAAAGGTGTCGGTGACCTTGTTAAGACTCCAGCCGAATTTGGCTGAGGTGCCCACGCCCAGACGGCTGTCCGGGGTATTGCCGTATTCCCGGATATGCCCGTCCGGGGACTGCACTCTAAACCATCGCCGCGCAATGGTGTCTTCTTCGGTGTTACGCATTATCTCGATTGAATGAAAACTTTCTTCCTGGGTGTGGTATTTGGCTCCCGGTTGAAAATGTGCACCGGATACCAGCACCAGGGGTTTTCCATTCAGGCACAGGGAGTCGCTGGTATCCAAGGCAATCTCATCGGCATTGGGCCTGCCCACAACACAGCGTCGAATTTCCCCAAAGCCGCTCAGGCGCCAGCCATAGCCGAGAAAATCCTCCGGTAAGGATTCATTATTGCGTTCCCTGAAGCGGGCGCCGGAATAGTGGATATCGATCCTGGGCACCAGCCCGTTTACCCCGGGGGCGCCTTGCAGGGGAATGGAGATTTCCGCATCGCCCTGTTGTGATACCTCGGCGCTATAGGGCAAAGCGCCGGGGGTATGCCCGGGGGAGAGGGAAACCGCGGGGGTAATGCCTTCCAGGTTATGCACCGCCACCCAGGGACTGGTCTTCCAGGGCGAGCAGGCATCCACATTACACGCGCGCACCCGGTAGCGATACTGATCCGCCACATGCCCTCTGGCTGCATAGGTGCGGCTCAGGGCACCGCTTAACTGGACAGCGTGCCATCCGTTCACACCGCAGGTGGCGGTGCCTGTTTTGCACTGTTTCTGTAGTTGATACGACGTGATGGTGCCCTGGCCAGACCAGGCGATGTCGTAATCCCCGAATTCACTGGACTCCGGTGCCTGGATGGACAAGCTGTGTGGTGGCGGCAGGGGAATATTCACCGATACGGATTTTTGATAGCTGTCTCTGGTCCAGGGGCCCCAGCCCTGGCTATTGTAGGCGCGGACCCTGAATGTATAGGTGCCTTCAGTGCCTGCCGGCAAGTTGACCGGGTGGGTTGTGGCTGTGCCGGTGTTGTCGTTGCCACAGGGCGTAAAGGTAAAGCTTCCGCCGTTGATACTGCATTGGATTTGATATCTTGTCACTGGATCAAAACTGCCAGTGACACCACTCCAGGCAACCTGAAAATTTGCCGTTTGTGTGCCAGAGCCCGGCTGTGTGAAGTGGGTGACTTCGTCGGGCCTGCGGTTGACCGTAATATCAGGGCTGTAGCGCCAATCGCTGTATTTGGAGGTGCCGCTTACGGTGACGAACGCCCGTACACGGTATCGGTATGAGCCGTTTGTGAGCTTGCCGGAAGACGGTACCGTTATTGATCGCCCTGTACTGGCTGCGGAATAGATTTGAGACCAGGTGCCGCTGCTACTGCAGGCATCCTTGCACTGGTCAACCTGATAGCCGGTGACTTTTGGCGGTGTGTTCGAGGCCCCCCAGTTGAGTTTAAAGGACCCATTCCTGTCTGTGCCCCCTTCATTGTTGGAGAAGCTGGCACTGCCCGGCATATTGGGTTTTCGAATGACTTTAATGGTATTGGAGTAGATCCAGTTTGA
>NZ_JAVAMR010000084.1:0-4783 GCF_030731025.1 Microbulbifer sp. 2205BS26-8
AAAATTTAAGAGCGACATGAATAACAAATCGAGCCAGGGATATGCCCGCAGCGCCAGATTCCATAGTCACATATTAACAATCACTCTAACTTATAACAGGTTAATTTATTTTATTGGAATAGATTCTTCCTGCCACACCAAGGTAAAAGGGCAGACCCGGGTTACCAATACATAAGCGTAATTTCGCCTCAAAATCGGCACCATAGAGAAACAGCGGGTAATCCTCCCTCATAACGACCACTGGAAAACCCTGACTCAATTGTCCTTAGGCGCCAGCTCCCAGTCAGGATCGGTAGAATACACTGCTTCAAACCTCCTGTAACAGGATATATCTGTGAAGTTAAGCTACAAGATTAGCCCACTGGCTGCCTCGGTTCTTTTTGCCTCAGGCTGTGCCACCATGAGTGAAGAAGAGTGCCGTATGGCCGACTGGCCGACTGGCAGGCACTTGGCTATGAAGACGAGGCGGCCGGCCGGGGCCTGGATTATATGCAAAAACGCCGTCAAACCTGCGCCAAATACCATGTCCAGATTAATACCCACACCTACCGCAGTGGCCGCAATGAAGGGCTGCAGCTCTACTGTACCAAGATACACGGATTTGCTGAAGGTCGCGCCGGGGAGATCTACAACGGCGTATGTCCAGCGAACCTTGAGGGGCACTTCCTGCAGGGCTACAACACCGGTCGCGCTATTTTTATGACTCTCAGTGCTGTGCAGTCACTGGAAGCCACCATTCACGACCTGGAGCTGGAGCGGGAATCTCTTCTGGAAAACCTGACAGAAAAAGGCGCGCTACCGATTGCTGATGAAGCTACTCGGGAAGAGCGTATTCACCTACTGGCGGAGATTGCACGCCTTAAAACACGTCACACAGAATTGGGGATCGATATTGACAACCTGACGTTTGAATTAACCCAGCGCCAGGCGGAGTACCAGGCGGTGCTTTCCAGATCGCCGTACCACCCCTAATTAGGGGATACCACCCTACTGTACAAGCATCAGCTTTGCCTCAACAACCTATTCCCGGCACGGTTATTCGTGAGTTTCTGTTTCCATGCAAATCAAGCGACTGGGAACAGTGCTGTCCCACACGCCAGGCGCCTACCTTGCATATTACACACTAGACAAGTTGCTGAACAAAAAAAGGCTGTTCTGTTGTCATTTTTTCGGGGAAAACCATTCAAAACCAGTGCGCCTCGCACTGTTTTTTCAAGCACCAAGGCGGTAACCAGCCAACAGCGCTTTTACTCTGCTCTTACTTGTTAGAGCAGCCAGTATTATCCATCGGATTCAGGGAGCCCTGATTATCATCAGCCATTTGTGTCATCTGGCCAAAGGCTCAATCTGGCGATAACTTGTGTTTACAGATCTCGAATTTTCCCGCGTGTCACTTTCAGCTTGGAACGCCTGCTTTTACACTCTAAACGTCTCTCCCTCGCTCCGCGACTTGGCTTGGTGGCAACTCGCCGTCTTGGAACTGACAGGACTTTTTCAATCAAACATTGCAGACGCTCAAGGGCATCTGCACGATTTTTCTCCTGAGTACGAAATCGCTGGGCCCTGATGACCACTACCCCCTCGCCAGAGATACGCCGATCCCGCAGTTGTAGTAGCCGCTGCTTGATCTCCTCGGGCAGCGAGGAGGCAAGGATATCAAAACGCAGATGAATAGCGGTGGAAACCTTATTCACATTTTGCCCTCCCGCTCCCCGGGCGCGCATCGCCCTTATCTGAATCTCCTCGACAGGAACCTTGATATTTCTGGAATCATTGCGCATAACAATTCACGAACACATGCAGTTTCAACAACCGACATATTTTCGGACAGGAATCCCTCTTGTTGTCATAAATAGTTTAATTCTTAATGATGTTGATGCAACACAAGATAGTGATCAACGCGCAAGTATTACCTGGCAGTCATAAGCTTTTGTTCGCACAATGAACCAGCAGCAGTTCCGAAACCTACATTACCAAACATAATGATGCAACTATACCAACTCCTATTTATAATGTGTCCTTCGTAGGCATAATCTGCTTTTTGACCCCTCTACCTTTTTTCCGGCGCCAGTTAGCTTCATAGTAGATATGCTGAGCAGCTTAACTGGCATCGCCAGATCATCGATGGAACTAACTGCCATCACTGGCATCTGAATCACCCCGGCTTTCTCGGAGGCTAACTTTCTTGAGAGAATTAGCCAATGAGCAAACGAGCTGGATACTCTCCCGAGGTACGGGAACGCGCAGTTCGCATGGTGTTGACCGGCGAGCACGAGCATCAATCACGCTGGGCAGCGATCACATCTATCGCTTCCAAGATCGGCTGCACACCCGAGACCCTACGATTATGGGTCAACAAGATGGAAGTCGACAATGGTACTAAGCCCGGCACCACCAGCGGTGACGCAGCCCGTCTCAAAGAACTGGAGCGTGAAGTCCGCTAACGAGATCTTGCGCAAGGCTGCCGCTTTTTTCGCCCAGGCGGAGCTCGACCGCAAACCGAAGTAATGGTGGCATTCATTGACCAGGAGCGTGAGGCGCACGGTGTCGAGTCAATCTGTGAGACTCTGCCGATTGCACCGTCGACCTTTTACCGCTGCAAGCATTTACAGGCCAACCCAGAGCAACGCTGTGCGCGTGCTCAACGTGACGATGAGCTGAAGCCTGAGAGTTCAGCGGGTCTACGAAGAAAACCACCACGTCTATGGTGCACACAAGGTCTGGAAGCAGCTTAACCGTGAAGACGTAAAGGTCGCCCGCTGCAGTTGAACGGCTGATGAAGGTACTGCAGCTGGAAGGCGTTCGAAGAGGCAAACGTTGCGTTACGATTATCCCGGATGAGCTGGCCGATAAGCCGCTGGATCTGGTGAACCGCGAGTTTACGGCGAAACGCCCCAACCAGCTCTGGGTGGCCAACATAACCTAGGTTGCAACTTGGTCTGGTTTTGTTTATGTCGCATTCGTTGTCGACGTATTCTCCCGCTATATTGTTGGCTGGCGTGTGTTAAAGAGCCTTCAAACCGACATCGTGCTTGATGCTCTGGAGCAGGCACTGTGGGCACGAGGTAAGCCCCGCGGCGTTACCCATCATAGCGATCGAGGTAGTCAGTACCTGTCGATTCGATACACCGAGCGACTTAGTGAGGCGGGTTTCCATATGTCAGTCGGCAGTGTCGGCGACTCCTACGACAACGCACTGGCAGAAACTATCAACGGTTTATTCAAGGCGGAGGTCATCCACAGGGCAGGTCCCTGGAAAGGGCTGGATGAGGTTGAACGCGCGACCTTGACCTGGGTCGACTGGTTTAACCATCGCCGCATTCTTGGGCCAATTGGCGATATGCCTCCAGCTGAATACGAAAACCTGTATTATCAACAAACCGAGTCTTCCCAAGCGGCATGACTCAAATCAAATTGCCTCCGACAAACCCGGGGGGATTCAATCAGCTATAGCCAGTCTGCGCCGAATGCTTCGGCCTTAGATTCTGTAGTGTTCCAAAATTACTTTGCTGAGCTTATTCCAGCACCAACCTCTATACTTGTATCAAATACCAACTGAGAGTCCAAGTCCCCTCAGGAGTGCATGAGCAGACATTGAAGTGGATTGGGGTTCCCTCCACGATTGCTTAGCTTAGTAAGCTCCCTGCGCTTGGACAGAAGCTGCACGAGCACAACCAGAGCTTCCCAAGCATGAATTACTCTACCCTGCCGAAAACTGACTCTTTTTCCAACACCCGTATCTCCGATTGCTAAACTTTATAAACACCGATAGAATCAGGCTGTGCTTTATAAGTGAAGCCCATTGATTACTTATGTCCAGTTAGCCAATAGATGGAACGCGCTGGGAGCAGTATCGATATAGAATCGACACCTGAGTTGATGCCGCAATGGCTTAATCCAATTGGGAGAGAAATTAATGAGTCTCAGAATAGCTTTAACAGGATTTTGCACTCTTGTACTGATTAGTGGTTGTGCCAACAGCCCACCCGCAGGTGTGAATGATACTGGAAACAGGCTGGCCAACGTTTCCAATAGCGAGAGTAAAGGTCAAACTACATTATCGAAAGACCAGGTGATTTGCAAGGTCCGCACTATAACCGGATCCCGCTTCAAACAGAAAACATGTATGACCGCTGAGGAATGGAAAAATATGGCGGAAGGCTCAAAAAATATGGTAACCACTGCCAATCGTATCGGCTTTCAAGGTAATCCCGACGGAGGTTAGCGAGGCAACTGCTTTGCCCCCTTATCGGGGAATAAGTTTGCTTCCACCCCGCTTTCTGCCAGCGGAATTCAATCTGACTCGGAGAGCGCTGATAGCCACCCTCAGCCAAAAGTAGAAAACGCCGGAAACCCCCCTCACGGAACCCAGAGCCTGTCCGCTTGTGGGGTTATCCCACTCACCTTTACGATACCAGCTGCCGAGGCCGCTGGCTAAACGCGTCACGGATATCGCGCTTAAATGGCACCACTTCGACGATTGCAACGTCCACCAGATACTGCGTTATTGAGAGAGGCTGCAGATAATTTCAGGAAAGCACCCATACGATGGGGCGGGATTGGGGGGGCTAGCAAATGTTATCGCCGCAAGGCATCTTGGTCGAGCGATCCCCCTTGTTCGGATGCGCCGCTACACCATTCAACCCTTTGGGACATTTGCTAACTCACGTTGTTATATCACCATCACTTACTCCAAGATCTGGTAACAGAATACCCCGGGAACCAAGGAGCATCCTCGAAATAATATTCAGGCCCAAAGAGAGAATAAGGGGCGTTGCCTAGG
>NZ_JAVAMR010000085.1:0-4640 GCF_030731025.1 Microbulbifer sp. 2205BS26-8
CTATATACAGGTGAATTACTTCTATAGCGACTGCTTCAAAACGTTCTATATGTCGGTCAATCACAAAAACCCATGCCTGCTGTAAACCTGCATTCAAGGAATCATTTCACAAATAATAGATTTGCCAGGCCAATCAAAGTGCGTGCATTGATTATTATTTTTTAGTTTGAAATCATATAATACCGTTTTGCCCATGAGTGCATTTTATTTTTATGGGTCTTAAACTGAGTCTTGGATCCGTGTAAATCTTCCAAAGAAAGTATTTAGCTCTCCACTGGCAATTTTGCGCTTGTCCAATCTTTGTAAAACCTTTCCCCAACCCCATTCAAACAACCTTCCCGTGTATTTTGGACAAGGGGTAAACAGTGGGTTGAAGGGGTTATCCCGTGCCTGCATCCAGATTGTCATTCGGTTGGATTTCGCACTGGCCTCACCACGGCGATGAAACCCGAACACATTGGCTATTACAAGCGTGTTGGGAGGCACACACAGTTTCTCAACCGACAGCCCCATCTTAGCAAGTTCAAGATCACTGACCCGAAATGACCCATCCCAATATCTTCCCTTGTCGCGAAGTGCGCCTTTTTGACATGCCTTCAGGCTCTGCCTGTATTCCCACTTTAAACGCCCCCAGGAAAGGCGATGAGAGCCTGGTACATAAATATAGGGCCCGTTTTGGTCGTCGGTGCCGTCAATATACAACCAGGCTTTCACACAGGGGTGGAATGTATCGGCATGCATATCCCGCTGTGGATCAGGGCGGGGCGTTACATTGGCATGATTGCATAGATTTTCTATGAAAAAAAAGGGGGGACGATTTTTAGAGGAGCTGTAGCGCATCAACCTATCAAGATAGGGATTGTCCGCTAGCTGACAAAATTCCGGTGCCTGTAGTCTGCTGGCGTAATCCATAAAAACACGCTGCGTCAAAGTTGTCCCCTCAACAACTTCGCGTATCATCCCCTTATAGCTATTGAGTTCAACAGAAAGGTTAGTGAACTGCGCCTCCGGTAAAAAATTCTTTTTCAGGATAAACCCTTTTTCAAGAAAGTCTTTTCTATCTTTTTCAGGCACCAATGGGGACAAGAGTAAAAGGCGCAACCTGAACAGCAGATGGGCCACTACGACCCTGATTACATGCAATCCACAACGATTTAACCAATAGCTCCCTATAAGTGGATTGTTCTTAAAGCTTTTACCCCAACTAAAAATTTCAAAAACCCATTTTGGCAATTTCCAGACCAAATCTATGAAATTACGAATTCGCATAAACCCTTCATCCCAGGATAAATATAGTAAAATTCCACACCAGTATTTTTTATAGGGAAGTTATAAAAAATTCACATAAAGAAAGTTAACTTATACCCTCACCACTCTTTATCGACATAAGCTGAAATCAGGAATAAATCCCTATTTAAAAAGATATTTATTCCGGTACCAACGATAGATTTTCTGAACAACTCCGGCTGGACCTGTTGTATTCCTGTTATTATCCAGCAGCTCTACCGCTGTCTCTACATCAATATATTCTCCCGAAGAGGGATCTATATAAAATGGATAGAGAATCAGGGTTCCGGCGATTAGTTCATCCAAAGTCAGCCTTCGAATTCTTCTGGCTTTGAAGGCTTCAAGATCAATGTCAGCCAAGACTTCACCAGTAAGGAGTTTATCGTCTGTTAGGCCCCAGCCTGCATAAAAAGGCAATCCATAGGTCACTACTTTCAGACCACGCAATAATGCCTCAAAACCTGTCAAAGAACTCAATGTATGAACTTCATTTACCTGCTTGAGCAATACAGACATTTCGATATTTTGAATCAAGCGATCATAAACTGCCTCTGAGTCAGGCTGCAGTGCTCCCAAACGAGCTCCTACTTCAACATCTGGGTGGGGCTTGTAGAGTATATAGGCATCGGGGTTTTCAGATCTGACCTTTTTCAACAGAGATTGATTGCTTTTTATGCTCGGTGATCCAAAAGCAATCGATGCATCACTCTCAACCTGCCCTGGTACCAGTATGATTTTTCGATCTCGGGGAAAACTAAAAGAATCCAACCCACCAGAGCTTCCAACGTTATATTTACTGATACCCTTTTCAAGAATCATTTTTTGTAATTTTTTAGCACGATTAATTAGCGTAAGAGAGAATTCTTTTTTATTCAACAATATCTCTAAATCACTGGAACAGTGGGCATCAAAGTAAATCCCCCTTGCATCAAATACCAACGATATAGGAGCAACCAGATCTGCACCCAGACCAACTGAGCGTAGAAACCCATCTTCAGCCTGCCAGAGGTTTAATCCAGACTTCTCACAGTTGTTGCGTAATTCTTCCGTAACACTGCTGGCCCATACAAGCGCATTCACGCCCTCAGTGGCCTTGTGTATTTTCTGAAAATTACTTATAAACTGTATGTTTTTACGTCGTCCCAAAAAATCAGCAATAAACCGCCGCTTCCAGGATGAGAAACCTACCCCTACCCAACGTCCATTCAAATGGGAGAGTGTGCGTTTTTGCTCAGTAATTAAACGGACAGTATCCTCAAATTTGCAAGAGCGGCCAGTATAAGGGTTGATATAGCGGCAATAGAGATAATAGGCTGCAAAAAAAACCTGAGCCAGGGAACGTGAGACATTTCGACGGTTCAATTTTTGACGGTCTTTGGTTAATCCCCATCCCGCATAAAAGGGAATACCAAAGCAGTGCACTTCCTTTCCGGCAATCAATGCATCGAATCCCAACTGGCTAGTGACGACATAAACTTTTTCTATATCATCAAATAATGCCCAGGGGGAAATATCTTCTGTAATTACGCGACAACCCTGCTTGTGAGCCTGGCCGAGTAAATATCCCTTTTTTTTACCTGCAATTACATCCGGGTGTATCTTTACACAAATTTCTGCATGCGGATTTTCCCGTATTGCGGAATCCAACATGGTATAAAACTGTTGCCTGGAGCCATAGCCAGCTTGTACAGAGATATCATTATATGTTTGGTCCACCACCAGCACACGCTTCTGTTTGCTGGCCCAGCTTACGGGTAAATCTGCAGAGTTATTATACTTTGACAGGCGATAATGCTTGAGAAGCTCTATTCCCCTATTCGCTCTCTTAATATCTTCTTGGCTAAAATCCGCCTCTTTGATAAGGTTTTCCAGGTCACTGGCTTGTGTGGCATCATAATATATTCCCGTATTATCCACTACGAGGCTATGGGGCAATGAACCTTCAACACCAAGCCCCAAAGAACGTAAAAATCCATCCTCAATACAGATATAAGGCAAATGATATTTATTGGCGATTTTTTTCGCTTTAATTGCAGTATCCTTGAGCCCCCAACCAACCATATGGGTTATTTCATTACCAGGGTAAAAGGGGATATAGCGGCACTGTGCCCTGAGAAACTGATCCAGATTTTTCAAACGACGCAAGCCGAGGGAGCAATAACCAACTACAGGCACTGTCGTGCCTCCTCTAACATACGCTGACGCAAGCTTTGATCTTCTGCCAAGCGTAATATGGCTTCTACCCAGACCTCTGGTTCCATTGGTAATAACAAACCATTTTCCTCATGCCTGACCACTGTGGCATAAACAGAACCTTCTGTGTATATTCCTACGGCGCCCGCCTGGGTAATATCAAAAAACTTGGTGTGTGATCTTGCCCGGTTGAAAGGGGTATCAAGCAAGGGTGCCAAACCTATATGGCGGCCAGGCCGCCGAATTAAAGACCGGTATGCCGGCCACCTCATTGGATACAGTACTTGGACCCTGGACAAACTGCGAAAGAGCTTATTAACCCTTTTGTCACCTATGACCTCAAAAATCATATTTTGGTTTCTTTGTAAGGATTCCTCAATGATCGGATATAGCCAGCACAGATCTTTATAGTGTGAAGCAGAACCATGGTAAAAAACAGTCTGCGGTTCATCGACTTCGAAATTAATAGGCTGTGCCTTCAGCAGGATTGGTTCCCATTCTGTATATTTCTGTTGTAGCCAGGGGGTAGACACCAGCAGTTTAGCACCTATAGATCGCAGCCACCGCTGATTTAACCAACTATAACGCAGGAGTTTGGCCTGGTATCGCAACGGCATGTCGCCAAAGGATCGCCAGCTTAACAGATCATCGTCCATAAAAAGGTAAATTGCGGAAATAGAACTCCGATATTTTTCGATCACAGCCTTCCAAGCTGGGGGCACATAGCGCACAAAAAGAATGGTTGCCCCTTTAAGTTTTTCTTTTGGAGGAATCTGGCCAAACGATACACGCTCGAATTGTATTTTATTTTTATGCAAGTAGGGAAGCACAAAATAATCTGTAGAGGGATTTTCTCCCTCCTCCACAACAAAATATTGGATATTTTTCTCCAAAACCAAAACATCAAGATTTAAATAAAAAATAGAAAAAAGTACCAGCACTTAAAAAATCTTATTCACCAGGACTTCTTTCCGGCAAACCCTTAAAACCATCACATTTCATTCTTCCTCCCTACATATGCTCACAGATACGCTAGTAGCGCAGCAATACCAATGCCCTCTGCAGAATCAGTCTGAAACCTGTAATAGATGCATCCTCAAATTATTCTTTAAAATCGCACACTTTTCAAATTTTTTAATTTTCCTATGGATTTATATAGA